>JALTKX010000220.1 GCA_027006055.1 Calditrichia bacterium
TATCACCGACAACAGCACGGTGCATCTGGCGGGCAGCGTGGTGGGTCAGAATATTTTCCACCTGATCGAATACGGTCCCTTTAAGCTTTCCGCCGAACTGGGCGGGCAGATGCTGTTCATCGAAAACGACAACGTACCCGGTATTATCGGCAAGGTGGGCTCCATACTGGGCGAGGTAAATATCAACATCAACCATATGTCTTCCGGCCGTGACGGTGACGCCAAAGAGGCCCTGAACGTGTTTAACGTGGATGGTCATCTGCAATCCGACCTGCATGTTAAGCTGGAAAAAGTCAATGGCATTAACCGGGTGGTTATTGCCGCGGTGGATAGCCATTGATACGCCTGAGAAGTCTTCCGGCCGGGGCGACCCTGGCGGTAACGGCGCCGGCCTTTCCGGCCGATGCGGAGAAGATTGACAAAGGCATCCGCTATCTGGAAGGCCTCGGTTACCGCGTGCGGCGAGGCAAAACCCTTACCGCCAGGGAGGGCTACCTGAGCGGCGACGATACGCTGCGTGCCGGTGAGCTCAATGCATTTTTCGCCGATGAGGCCGTAGACGGCATTATCTGCGCCCGGGGCGGCTGGGGCACGCTGAGGCTTCTGGATAAGCTGGATTTTGAGCTGATCACCCGCTGTCCCAAAATGATTTCGGGCTATTCCGATATCACCACCCTGCAACTGGCCCTGCTGGCACGGGCCGGCCTGCCCTCTTTCTCCGGCCCCATGGTTGCCGTGGAGATGGCCAACGGCATAGAGGATTTTACCGCGCAACATTTTTGGGGACAGATAAATAATCGCCAGGAAGAATATAGGTTCGACCTGGCCGCCCTGGAGGCAAAAACGGAAAACGGGGGACGGGCGGAGGGGCCGTTGATCGGCGGCTGTCTCTCCCTGATCAGCCACCTGCTGGGCACGCCCTATATGCCGGATGTAAGCGGCAGCATCTTTTTTATCGAGGATGTGGGCGAGGAGCCCTATAAAATGGATCGCTATCTGGCTCATCTGCGCCAGGCCGGGGTTTTTGAACGGATCAATGGGCTGATTATCGGTCAGTTTCTGGATTGTGAGGATGCCCGGCGTCCCGAACCCACCATACATGAAGTGATCTACGAATATATCCGGGAATTGACCATTCCCGTTATTTACGATTTTCCCTATGGGCACGGCATGCGCAAGGTGAGCATGCCCATCGGCGCGCGCGCCACGCTGGATACAACCGCCGGATATTTAGCCTTTGAAAACCCTTTTTGTGGAACGTAATCCGTCTTTTTGAACCGATCGCACTTTTTTTGTAAGATATCACAATCACTCTAAAAATATAAGCCCATGTCAAACAACGTAAAAGAGCCCTTATTTCCCTTTGTTTCCGCTGAACTCATCGCGGATGTTATTCAGGGTGACGTCCAGGACGAGCTAAAAAAAATGGAACGTTCAAAGTTTGACCTTATTATTACCTCGCCACCCTACAATATTGGCAAATCCTATGAAGTAAAAACATCCATTGAGGCCTATCTTAAAACCCAGCAAGAGATCATTGGCGAGCTTATCCGGGTTTTGTCGGACAGGGGCAGTATATGCTGGCAGGGCAATTGAAAATACGTCCCATTGGCAAGCCGATCCATAAGCCAAGCGGCAGGGAAAAAGGTGGCCAAAACCCCGGAAGAATGGCAGCAACTTAAACTTAACGGTCTTGAGTAATGAAGATTACCCAAAAATACTCTCACCTGAATGGGGAAGAATATCTTCTGGTTCATCATCCCGAAATCTACGATGAAATAAAAGAAGTGATTGCATCCATAGACGGCGCTTCCCTGCGAAGTAAAATTAGCCGGGAAGGGCGCATGGAAGGAAAAAAACTTTACAGTCCCGTTGAACTGAATAAGGTTTTTAAATCTTTGTTCACCGCAAGAAACTGGCATGAAAGCCGCTACAATTACTATATTACCCTGGATCGCGAACTTATGGAAAAAAGTATCGGATTAAGCGCCGGGGAGCAAAAGAAGTTTTTAGAACAGCATGGACAAAACAATCCCATATACAACTACAATCAAACGGATTTTGTTAAGGATAAGATTGCCGTGGAGGTACAGTTCGCCAAATATGCCTTTGTTGCCTATGATCTGTTTGTAAAACATATGTTGTTTTATTCCGGCGGCGTAATTAATCTGGGTATAGAGGTTTTACCCACCAAAAAGATGCAATCGCAGATGTCCAGCGGCATAGCCTATTTTGAGGGCGAAGTTTACAATGTAATGAGGCAGGGCCGGAATACGCCCCCGGTACCTTTACTTATTTTAGGTATTGAAGAATAGGCTTCCGCCTGTTTCGCAACAATTTTTTTTCTTAAAAAAATTCATTTTACCACTAACCGGACGGTGCTTATGAAAAAGCGGTCTCTCCTCTTTATCATTTTATTTTTTGCTTTTATCTGGAACTCCTGCGGCGGGGAAAAGAAAAAGGACGTATCTAAAATACAGTTTGCCGAATATGTCCGCGGCTATACGGGCGGGGTTATCTCCACCCACGCGGCGGTACGGGTGCGGTTGGCCAAAACGGTGGCCGGCGCGCAGGCGGGCAAAGAGGCCGATGCGGATTTGATAAACCTGAGCCCTCCGGCAAAGGGAAAGATAATATGGGAAGACGACGCTACCCTGATCTTTAAAGCCGAGGGTCCCCTGGACCCGGCCACGGAATATACCGCGCGTCTGGATATGGAAAAACTGTTTCCGGGGATCGATCCCTCTCTGAAAATATTTGAGTTCGGCTTTAAAACCCTCAAGCAAAATTATGATCTTACCATCCGGGGCATAAAGAACATTCCCGGGCAAAAAATGAACCGCGTTGCGCTGGAAGGACAGATACAAACGGCGGATGTTGCCCCCCCGGAGCAGGTAAGGAAGATGATCCGGGCCGAACAGGACGGCCGCGCCCTGGAAATAGAGTGGCAGGCGGATATCCCCAATTCGCTTTATATGTTTACGGTAAAGGACATCAATCGCCGGGAAGGGCCATCATTCATCCGTCTCGCCATTGACGGGACGCCCATTGGCGTGGATGAGCGGGAATTTAAGGATATTGCCGTTCCCGCCCTCGATGATTTTTCCGTACTGTCCACCCGGGTGATCAGTAACGGGGAAAACTATATCTCCGTGCAATTCTCCGATCCGCCGGATGAACGACAAAACCTGAAGGGCCTGGTGCGCTTGTCCAATACAAATAAAAGGCTGCGCCTGGTCATCAACGGGAATGAGCTTAGAATTTATCCGGCGGCCAAGCTCAACGGCAGCGGCAAGCTGACCATCAGCCGGGCACTGAAAAACCAGGCGGGCTTCCGTTTGAAAAAAGACTTTTCCACATCCCTGCTCTTTGAGCAAATCAAGCCCGGCGTGCGCTTTGTCAATAAAGAGAGCAGCAAGGCCATACTGCCCTCCTCCAACGGTCTGCTGCTGCCCTTTGAGGCGGTTTCTCTGCGGGCGGTGGATGTTACGGTTGTGCGTATTTTTGAAAACAATATTTTACAGTATCTTCAGGAAAATGACCTGGGGGAATCATCGGAAATCCGGCGCGTGGGCAGGCCGGTCATTCGTAAAACCATAGCCCTGAACAGCGGCGGTGTGTCCGCCTCGAATAGCTGGAAGCGCTTCTCGCTGAACCTGGAAGAGTTGATCTCCGCCGAGCCCGGCGCCATGTACCAGGTACGTATCGGCTTCCGCCGCAGCCAGGCTCTCTATCGTTGTGGCGAAGAGCCCGCGGAAGAGGCCTCTTCGGAGGAGTCCTTTGATCAGCCGGAAGAAGAAAGTTCGGCCTGGGATAATTATGAGTATTACTATGCTCCGGATTATAACTGGCGGGACAGGGATAATCCCTGCACATCTTCCTACTACGGCCGCCGGCGGGATGTGAGTAAAATTCTTTTCGCTTCCGATCTGGCCCTGATCGCCAAGCGCGGAGAAAACGGGCCCCTGACGGTATACGTGAGCAATATTCTCAATACCAACCCGGTAGGCGGAGCGGAGGTGGAAGTGTATGATTATCAGCGGCAATTACTGGGCCGGGGCCGTACCGACGCCGGGGGCATGGCCGACATTGCCCTGGAACGGCAACCTTTTGTGGTGCTTGCCCGCCATAAGGGACAAACCGGCTATCTGAAAGTTAGCGACGGCGCGTCGCTGTCGCTGAGCAATTTTGATGTTTCCGGCACAAAGGTAAAAAAGGGACTGAAGGGCTTTATCTATGGCGAACGGGGCGTGTGGCGTCCAGCGGATACTCTGCATATAGGTTTCATTCTGGAAGATAAAGCCAAAAGCCTGCCCGCCAATCATCCGGTGATCATGGAACTGTACAACCCGGAGAATCAGCTTATCCGGCGTAAGGTAAGCACCCGCCCCGTGGGCAACATCTACCGTTTTGATTTTGTCACCGCCGCGGAAGCCCCCACGGGACGATGGATGTTAAAAGCCCGCGTGGGGGGGACGGAATTTGTAAAGAATATCCGTATTGAAACCATTAAGCCCAACCGGCTTAAAATAGACCTTAAGTTTAAGCGGGAACGTTTTACGGCGGAAGACCGTCAGGTAAGCGGCGATCTTAATGTGCGTTGGTTGAGCGGGGCTACCGCCCGCAATCTTAAGGTGGAGTATGATATGATGCTGAAAACGGCGGAAACCCGTTTTGAGGGGTTCCCGGGTTTTACCTTTGATGACCGCGCCAAAATCCTGTACGGTGAACGGGAGCAGGTCTATAGCGGTCGTCTGGATGACAAGGGTCATGCCCGCGTTAATATCAGCCTCAGCCGTCCCAAAGATGCGCCGGGGGCGTTGACCCTTAAGTTGTTTGGCCGCGTTTATGAGGAAGGCGGTGATTTTAGCATCAGCAGTATGAGCATACCCTATTATCCCTTCTCCTCCTTTGTGGGGCTAAAAACACCGGAAGGCGACAAGCGGGGCATGCTGCTCACCGACAAGGATCATAACATCCTGATTGCCTCCGTGGATGGCCGGGGGCGTCCGCTGAGCCGGAAAAACCTAAAGGTAGAACTGTTTAAAGTAAATTGGCGTTGGTGGTGGGATAATAGTTATGACAACATCGCCAACTATGTGGCTTCGGGTTACCGGGAGCCCGTGGAAGAGGGAACGGTGAATACCCGGAACGGCAAGGGAACCTGGAAGCTGCGCGTCAATTATCCGCAATGGGGGCGCTATTATTTGCGTGTTACCGACCCGCGTTCCGGGCATTCCGCCGGAAAAATAATATATATGGACTGGCCGGGTTGGGCCGGTAAGGGAAAGCGCAATGAACTTAACGGCGCCACCATGCTGGACTTTTCCGCGGATAAAAAAGAATACACGGTTGGAGAAACGATAAAAATGGCCGTCCCTTCCACCGCCGGCAACCGTATTTTGGTCAGCCTGGAAACGGGCAGCAGGATTCTTGACTCCTACTGGGTTAAAACAGTTGAGGGGCAAACGCCGCTGGAAATTCCGGTTACGGCCGGGATGGCGCCGAATGTTTATGTTCATTTAAGCCTGATTCAACCGCACAGGCAGATAAAAAGGGATTTGCCCCTGCGTCTGTACGGAGTGCAATCCTTTAAAATTACAGACCCTTCTACCACGCTTAAGCCGCAAATCAGCCTGCCGCAAAAGCTGGCGCCGGAGGAAAGTTATGAGATCCGCGTCAGCGAAGCTTCGGGCAAGGCTATGGCTTATACCCTGGCCGTGGTGGATGAGGGACTGCTGGACATCACCCGTTTTAAAACGCCGGATCCCTGGTCCGGCTTTTTTGCCCGGGAAGCGCTGGGAGTAAAAACCTGGGATGTATATGACCGGATTATCGGCTACTATGGCGGCCGCCTGAACAACCTGCTGGCCATCGGCGGAGATGGGGATATGGAAGCCGGTGAAGAGAACAGGCGCAATCGCTTTAAGCCGGTGGTAAGGTACCTGGGGCCCTTTTTTCTGGAAGCGGGCGAAACGGCCCGCCACAGGCTGAAAATGCCCCAGTATGTGGGCAGCGTTAAAACGATGCTCGTTGCCGCCGCCGATGGCGCCTATGGTCACGCGGAAGCTGTTACACCGGTTACACAGCCGTTGATGATTTTGGCTACCCTGCCCAGGGTGGCCGGTCCGGGCGAGGAACTGGTGCTGCCGGTAAACCTGTTTGCCATGGAAGAGAATATCGGCACGGTACGCCTGAAGGTGGAAACATCGGGCGCGCTGAAACTAAAAGGCGCCGCGGGGCAGACGGTGCGTTTTTCCACGACCGGCGATACGTTGGTAAATTTTACCCTGTCGGCCCAAAAGCGCGTAGGCGCGGCAAAAGTAAAAGTAACCGCGCGGGCCGGCGCCCTTAGAGCGGCTTATGATATCGATATGCAGATACTGCCGCGCAATGCGCAAACAACGCTGATTACGGAGAAGGTGCTGGCCGGCGGTGAAAGCTGGCAAACGGAGTACCGGCCCCTTGGGCTGGAAGGACGCAACCGGGCGGTTATGGAGTTCAGCATCATGCCGCCGCTGAATCTGGAACAGCGGCTCGGCTATCTTATCCGCTATCCGCACGGCTGTATTGAGCAAACCGTTTCGGCGGCCTTTGCCCAGCTTTGGCTTAACAGGCTTACCAACCTTACTCCCGGGCAGCAGGATGATATACAGTCTCATATCCGGCAGGCCATTCAAAGCTTAAAGTCCTTCCAACTGGGTTCCGGTGGTTTCAGCTATTGGCCGGGGCAGGGCCGGGCCAACCTGTGGGGCAGCAGTTATGCCGGCCATTTTTTAATAGAGGCGCAAAACGCGGGCTATGTCCTGCCGGACGGCATGCTTTTAAAGTGGAGCAGGTTTCAACGTAAAAGGGCTGATAGCTGGCAGGGTGATGACCATGACAATGATCTGAGCCAGGCCTACCGTCTGTATACCCTGGCCCTGGCGGCAAAACCGGCTTTGGGCGCCATGAACCGCATGAAGGAAGAAAAATCGCTTAAAAACGGCGCGGCCTGGCGGCTGGCCCTGGCCTATGCCCTGGCCGGTTACACGGATCAGGCGGCCAGGATTGTGGAAAACCGTTCGCCCGCGGCGGAAGAGGACGATGACTACCGCTTTACCTATGGTTCCCCCCAGCGTGATCAGGCCATGATTCTGGAGACATTGGTGGCCCTGGGACGAAAAAAAGAGGCCTTCGGGGTGATGCGCGAACTGGCGGCGAAAATGTCCGACTCCGGGAACTATATGAGTACCCAAACCACGGCCTACACGCTTGTCGCCCTGGGGGGATTTGCCCAAAAATTTCCGCCGGAAGAGGGCATAACCGTAACGGCCGGGGTCAATGGTAAAAACCATGAGCTTCGGAACCGGGACTTTATCAGCACTCTGGAACTGGAACAGCCCGATCGCAAGGCCGCTCTGGATATACGCAACGAAGGCAACACGCCCGTTTTTGCCCGTCTTCTGCGGAGCGGTATTCCCCTGGAGGGCCGGGAGGAATCCCGGGAGCGCAATATAAAAATGGAGGTGCGCTACCTGGACGCGCGCGGAAAAACGCTTGACGTCGGTCGCCTAAAACAGGGCACTACTTTTAGCGCGGAGGTTACCGTGCGTCATACGGGTTTGCGCGATGAGTTTACCAACCTGGCGCTGACCCAGATATTTCCCTCGGGGTGGGAGATTATCAACACCCGCCTGGACGGTTCTGGAGGGAAACAGCCCGGCGGGCTGCGCTACCGTGATATACGCGACGACCGGGTAATGGACTATTTTGATCTGAAGCCGGGCGGCACGATCACCCTGAAGGTGATGTTGAACGCCGCATACCGGGGCCGTTATTATCTGCCCGGCGTTCATGTGGAGGCCATGTATGATCCTTCGGTGATTGCCGTTAAAAAAGGCCGCCGGGTGGAGGTTATCAGCGATAAATGAGCGCCCATCCATCCCGTGTCCGCCTAGTGCCGGGCAGCAGGGCCTGGTCTGTTTTTCTTGCCGCCGCCGCGCTGTTTTTACTGGCCGTGCTGGGAGCGCCGGTACCGCGTCCCCTGTTTGACGCGCCGTATTCCACCACCCTCCGCGCCGCTGACGGCAGCCTGTTGGGGGCCGTGCTGGCCGGGGATGAACAGTGGCGTTTTCCCGCCTCCGATTCCCTGCCGGGCCGCTTTGCCACGGCCATCCGCCTGTTTGAGGATGAATACTTTTACTATCATCCGGGAATAAATCCCGTTTCCCTTTTCCGGGCCGCCCGGCAAAATATGCGCGCGGGTAAGATTGTTTCCGGAGGCAGCACCATCACCATGCAACTGGTGCGCATGGCTTATGGCCATCCTCCGCGTACCTATCTTCAAAAATTCCGGGAAATGCTGGCCGCGTTCAAGCTGGAACTGCTGTACAGTAAGGAAGAGATTTTAACCCTTTATATCGATCACGCGCCGTTTGGCGGCAACATTGTCGGTGTAAAAGCCGCGGCCTGGCGTTATTTCGGTCGCGACCCGCGACAACTCTCCTGGGCGGAGGCGGCCTTTTTAGCCATACTGCCCAATCAACCATCCATGGGTTTTTCCGCCGCCCAAAAGGAGTATCTTTTAAGAAAACGTAACCGTTTGCTGAAAAAACTGGCCCGCCGGGGTTACATAAGCGAGGAGAATATGAACCTGGCGCGTGGCGAGCCCCTGCCTGAGCGCCGTGTGGCCATACCCCGCAAGGCCACGCACCTTCTGTACCGGGCCATAAACGAAGGACACCGGGGAGAGGCGATCCGCTCCACGCTGGAGCGCCGCCTGCAGGAGAGGGCCACGCGCCGCCTGAACCGTTACAGCCGCAAGATGGCCGCCAATCAGGTACACAACGCCGCCGCTCTTATATTGGATATTGCGACGGGGCATACCCTGGCCTATGTGGGTAACGCCCGCGCGGGGGATGAACATGCGGCCCAGGTGGATGTGATCACCGCCCCGCGCAGTCCGGGCAGTCTGCTAAAGCCGGTTCTCTATGCCGCCGCCCTGGATGAGGGGCTTATCCTGCCCCGGCAGCTATTGCCGGATATTCCCGTTATTTACCAGGGCTTTGCCCCGAAAAATTTTGACCGTCGCTACCGGGGGGCGGTGCCGGCGGATCAGGCGCTGGCCGGCAGTCTGAATGTTCCTTTTGTCCACCTGTTGCGCGCCTACGGCTACGAAAAGCTCCATCGGAAATTACGCAACATGGGTATGCGCAGCCTGAGCAGGCCCGCCGCCCATTATGGCCTGTCACTTATTTTAGGAGGCGCGGAGACGTCGCTGTGGGAGCTGAGCGCCGTTTATGCCGGCATGGCCCGCAGCTATTTGAACTATGCGCGGCGACCCTTAAACCGGGGTTACAGTCCGGCGGATTATCACCCCAATATCTATGTGAAAGGGGAGGAGCCCGGCAGGCAGACCGAGCCGGGCCCTAACGCTTTGTTGCGCGCGCCTTCCATAGGATTTGCCCTGCGGGCCATGCAGATGTTGCGCCGTCCCCGGGAAGAGAGCGGCTGGGAACAGTTTGGTTCTTCCCGTTCAATTGCCTGGAAAACGGGCACCAGCATCGGGTTCCGCGACGCCTGGGCCATGGGCATGAACGAGCGTTATCTGGTAGCGGTATGGCTGGGCAACGCCGACGGCGAGGGGCGGCCGGGCCTGACAGGTATTCAGGCGGCCGCTCCTTTGATGTTTGACCTGTTCGGCTTACTGGAGGGAGGGGCCCGGTTTGATGAAAGCTTTGGCAGTCCGGTTCGGGTGTGCGCCCGCAGCGGAATGCACCCCTCTGAAAACTGCCCGAAAACGGTGTGGATCGATTTGCCGGATTATCTGCGGGAGGGCCCTGTGTGTCCCTATCACCGGCTTTTACATCTCAATGCCGATTCCAGCGCCCGGGTAAACAGCTCATGCTATCCGGTACGTAAAATGAAAACCGTATCCTGGTTTATTCTGCCGCCGGTGATGGCGCGTTATTACCGCGCCCGTCACATTGCTTACCGGGAGCCGCCCCCCTTTCTGGCTTCATGCCGGCAGGAGCCGGACGGCAGACCCATGGCTCTGGTTTATCCACGCCGGTTTACCCGCATTTATATTCCGTTGGAACAGGACGGCCGTCCGGGGCGGGCCGTTTTTGAGGCGGCCCATCGGCAGGGAGAGGCTGTGATCTATTGGCACCTGGATGAGGAGTACCTCGGCTATACCCGTCGTCCGCATAAAATGGCCCTCTCGGCGGAAAAAGGGCCTCACCGTCTGACATTGATTGACGACAGCGGCCATGAACTGCGCATCGCCTTTGAGGTGATCAATGAATAGGATGACGCGTTTTTATACCTTGGGCGTCCCTCCGTTCACTTGCCTTTAACGGGATGCTTTGGCGAAGCCCGCTTAAAACAGGATGCTGAACATCAGGCTCTGGTAGATTAAGGCATCGTTGTATTCCCGCTCTCCAGGGACTGTTTTGCCATATAGGAAGCAGTGTTGTTGAATATCTTCCTCAGAGCACTTTTGATTTATTTAATGTTTGGGTTGGGCTAATTTTTTTTAATTTTTCGGTTTTCAAAAATCGGATAAAAAAGTAAAAAGAAAAAACTGTCTAAAACTAAATCCATCTATTCCCGCAATTCTTTGCGAAAATTCAAGGGTTTTGCTATATTTGCGCTTTCGCAAAACCAAGGCTGTAATGAAAAATATCGCCGTATTGGCTACCGGGCGTGGTACCAATTTTAAAAGCCTGTGCCGGGCCGGGCTGCAGAAAGATTTTCCCGGAAAAATAGCCTTGCTTATCGCCGGAAGGGAAAATATCGGCGCATTGGAGATCGCGGAAGAATTCAATATCCCGCGTTATGTGCTCGACCCCAGACACTTCCCCTTACAGGAACAGTACCATTCAGAGCTGGAAGCGCTTTTATCCCGGTTTGATATCCATTGGATTGCCCTGGCCGGCTGGCTGCGAAAAATATCCGGGGCATTGATAGAAAAATACCCCAACAGGATTGTAAATATTCACCCGGCCCTGTTGCCCTTTTTTGGCGGCAAGGGTATGTATGGCATGCATGTCCACCGCGCGGTGTGGGAAAGCGGCATGCTGGTCTCCGGCGCCACCGTGCATTTTGTTGATGAGCAGTATGATCATGGGGCCATTATCATGCAGCAATGCGTGGCCCTGAGCCCCGAAGACAAGGCGGATGATATCGCCCGGAAAGTGTTGCGCGCGGAACATGAACTTTTTCCCAAAGCGCTGAAACGTGTTTTAAGTACCCCGTACACGGTCAAGAATAATCGCGTCTATTTTAAACCAGGAGCATAGATGTCCCGTAAACGCGCCTTAATCAGTTTAAGCGATAAGCAAAATATAGAAGAAGTGGCCCGGGCCCTGATACGTTTTGATTATGAAATCATCTCTTCCGGCGGCACTTTTCGTTTTTTGCAGGACCGCGGCATTCCGGTTACCCCCATTGAAGAAGTGACCGGTTTTCCCGAAATGCTGGACGGACGGGTAAAAACCCTGCATCCGCACATCCACGGCGGCATTCTGGCCCGGCGGGAAGCGGAGCATATGCGGCAACTGGCCCAGCATAAAATTGAACTCATCTCAACGGTTATCGTTAACCTATACCCCTTTGAACAAGCCACGGCCCGGAAAGATATAAGCCTTCTGGAAGCGGTGGAACAGATTGATATCGGCGGACCGACCCTGTTGCGGGCGGCGGCGAAAAATTTTCAATGGGTGACCGTGTTAAGCGATCCGGATCAGTATCCGGCCTTTATGGAACAGTTGCAGGCTAACGGCGGCGACACGGACGAAGCTTTTCGTAAACAATGCGCCGTGCGGGTGTTTCAAACCCTGGCCCGCTATAACGCCTCGATCGCGGATTATTTTAATGAGGAAAAAGAATTGCCGCAAACCTATGTGATGAGCGGAATAAAAGAACAGGCCCTGCGCTATGGGGAAAATCCCCATCAGCAGGCGGCCTGGTATAAGGCGGTAAACAAGTCCTCCCTGGGCGATATCAAACAGCTTCATGGCCGGGAACTCAGCTTTAACAATCTGCTGGACATCCAGGCGGCATTGAATATCGTCGCCGAGTTTGACTCGGCGGCCTGTGTGATAATTAAGCACAACAATCCCTGCGGTATCGGCACGGCGGAAAACCTTTCGCAAGCGCATAGACTGGCCCGTTCCACCGATCCGGTGTCATCCTTCGGGAGCATCATCTCCTTTAACCGTGTGGTGGATGCGACCCTGGCCGAAGAGCTGGCGGCCTTTTTCACCGAGTGCATTGTCGCGCCCGGTTTTGATGACGGGGCCTTGCAGCGCCTGCGCAAAAAAAAGAACCTGCGGCTGTTAACCTTTAATCCGGATCGCTTTTCCATGCCGGAGTGGGATGTTAAGGTTTTAAGCGGCGGATTTCTGGTGCAGCAGACAGACAGGCGCCGGGAAGATGTGCGCGGGGCGCGGGTGGTTACCAAACGGACGCCGACGGAAGAAGAATGGCGGGCGCTGGACTTTGCCTGGAAAACGGTACGGCATATAAAATCCAATGCCATTGTTTTTACCAACGCCCGGCAAACCCTCGGCATAGGCGCGGGGCAGATGTCGCGGGTGGATTCCACCGAAATCGCCATAAAAAAAGCAGGGAACGCCTCATTAAGCTTAAAGAATTCCGCGGTCGCGTCCGATGCTTTCTTTCCTTTTAAGGATGGCGTGGAAGCCCTGATCGCGGCGGGAGCCACGGCGGTGATACAGCCCGGAGGTTCCATCCGGGATGAAGAGGTGATCGAAGCGGCGGACAAGGCGGGAATCACCATGGTTTTTAGCGGATCACGACATTTTAAACATTAAGCGTACAGGAGCGGCCTTATGGCATTTTCATTTTTGAATTTTTTATCATCGGATATCGGTATCGATCTGGGAACGGCGAACACGCTGCTCTATATAAAAGGCAAGGGTATTACCATAAACGAACCGTCCATCATTGCCCTGGAAGAAAACACGGACAAGGTTGTGGCCGTTGGCGCGGAAGCCCGTCAGATGCTGGGACGCACCCATCAGGACATCGTCACCATCCGCCCCTTAAAGGACGGGGTGATCGCCGACTTTGAAGCCACGGAAATCATGATTCGCGAGTTTATTAAAAAAGCCAACGTCAACCATATGATGATCCGCCGGGTGGTTATTTGCGTGCCTTCGGGAATAACCGAAGTGGAAAAGCGCGCCGTGCGCGATTCGGCCGAGCGGGCCGGCGGGCGCGAAGTGGACCTTGTGGCCGAGGCCATGGCCGCCGCCATAGGCGTGGGGCTGGAAATCAGCGAGCCGATAGGCAACATGATTGTGGATATCGGCGGGGGAACTTCGGAAATCGCCGTTATCTCATTAAATGGTATCGTTCACCATAATTCCATCCGCGTGGGCGGCGATGAAATGAATCAGGCCATCATTCAGCATTTTAAGCGCAACCATAACCTGCTGATCGGGGAAAAGACGGCGGAGATGATAAAGTACAACATCGGTTCCGCCGCGCCGCTGGAAGAGGAGATGGATCAGGAAGTGAAAGGCCGGG
Organism: Calditrichia bacterium; assembly: GCA_027006055.1. Taxonomy (GTDB): domain Bacteria; phylum Calditrichota; class Calditrichia; order Calditrichales; family J004; genus J004. The sequence continues at coordinate 13,540 of JALTKX010000220.1, forward strand.
ATTTGGTGGACGGCATTCCCAAAACCATCGTTATCAACTCCAAGGAAATCCGCAAGGCCCTCAATGATCCGATTATGCAGATTGTGGAGGCCATCAAGATGTCCCTGGAACGTACCCCGCCCGAACTGGCCTCGGATATCCTGGACCGGGGTATCATTTTAACCGGCGGCGGCGCTTTGCTGCGTAATCTGGACGTGCGGCTGCGTCAGGAGACTTCCATGGCTATTTTGATCGCCGATGACCCGCTGACCTGCGTGGCCCGCGGCTGTGGCAATGTTTTGGAAAACCCGGATAAATATCATAAGGTGCTGGTTAAGAACCGCCGGCCCATATAACAATGTTGGTTAAATGAATCCCTTTCTTCAGTTTGTTTCGCACTTCAGGCAGGCTCTTTTACTTTGGCTCTATATCGTGCTTTCCTTTCTGTTGTTGCTCTCCAGCGAAAGCATGGTGGCCGAAGGCCTGCGTTCCACGGGGCTGGCCCTGGTCGGCGCCCTGGATGAAGTAAGCTCCTCCGTTGGCAACTATTTCAACCTGGAAGAAACAAACCGTCGTCTGCGCAAGGAAAATACCCGCCTGGCCTATGAAAACTTTCAGCTCCAGGACGCCCTGCTGGAAAATGTGCGTTTGCGGAAAATTTTACAGTTTTCCTATAGCGTGGATTACGATCTGTTACCGGCCAAGGTTGTGGGATTTAGCCCGCAAACCCAGGTAACGGGCTTATTATTGTCTTCGGATCAAATACGGTCCATCAAAAAAAACAGCGCCGTGATGACGGCGGACGGCCTGGTGGGCAAGGTTGTAAAAATCAGCGGCCGCTATGCCATCGCCCAAATTCTTTTTGATCCCAACATCCGGGTCAGCGCGCGCGTGCAACGTAACCGGGAACTGGGGCTGATCAAGTGGGACGGCGCAAAGGGCTTGCTTTTGGATCAGGTGGCCAACACGGTAAATATCGAGGTAGGCGACGTGGTCTATACTTCCGGCATGAGCCGCATCTACCCGGCTAATATCAAAATCGGCGTGGTCAGCGAAGTGAAAAAGCAGGAGAATGTGCTTTTTCAGAATATCCGCGTTATACCCAGCGTTAACTTTGACGCCCTGGACGAGGTGCTTATTTACCGGGAGAGCGCCAGGTGAACCAGGAACTCCGTTATGCCCTGATCATGGCGACCTTGTATGGCATGGGCGCCATCATTCTGCAAAGCCTGCTGGTACCCTTTATTGAGATTTCCGTAAGCAGGCCCGACCTGGTTTTGGTGATGGTTTTGCTGTTGGCCCGGCGCTTCGGCAGTGCTCCGGGCAGTACCATCGGTTTTGTGCTGGGAATAATCCAGGATGCCGTTACGGCCATGCCCATTGGCATGTCCGCCCTGCCCAAGGCCATTGCCGGGTATGGCGCCGGAAAAATGAGTCTGTTTAAGTTTGAAGGACCTTTTGCCTATCTGTGGTATATACTGTTTATCTTTGTTCATGAATTTATCTATTACTGGCTGATGCACTTTAAACTGGATGCCGGTTTTTCCTTTTTGGTTTATTCGCGTGTGTTTCCCAACACCATTTACACTTCCGTTATGCTGTGGATTGTGCACTTTTTTACCGCCAGGTCTTTGGCCGGGGATGCATGAGTTTTTTGGCAGTTTTATGATAAAAAAAAACATACTTGTTGCTCTGATCATTTTTTTCTTTTCCATCCTGTGGCTGGGCTTTTTCAATCTGCAGATTGTAAAGCAGGATACCTATTTACAAAAATCACTGAATAACAGCGTCCGCAAGGAGACGTTGTTGCCTGTACGGGGACTGATACGCGACCGCACGGGACGTATTTTGGTGGATAACACCGCCGCCTATGCCGTTGCCGTAATACCGAAGGTCGTCAAAACAGCGGTACTGGACTCCGTAACCGCCTTTTTAAAGCTGGATAAAAAACGGGTATTAAAAAAGATAAAACGCAACAGCGGCTTCCGCCCCGTAACCATTGCCCGCGATGTAGACCGCAAAAAACTTATATATCTGGAAGAAAACCGTCTGCACTTTCCGGGTGTGATCACTCTGTTGGAGCCTAAAAGGTTTTACCGGGATTCCGTATACTCCCCGCATCTGTTCGGCGCCATCGGCGAAGTAAGCGTGGAAGACCAAAAACGCAACCCATCCTATGAAAACGGGGAACTTATCGGTAAGTCGGCCCTGGAAAAGGAGTATGACGCGGAGCTGCGGGGCGCCGCCGGCGTGGTATATAAAATGGTGGATGCCTCGGGACGCGAACTGGGCCGTTTTGATAATGAATTTAATGTGGCGCCGCAACACGGCAGTGATATTTTTTTGACCATGGACTATAACATGCAGGCTTTTGCCGAGTCGTTGATGACCGATAAGCGCGGCGCCCTGGTAGCTTTGGATGTCCGTACCGGCGGTGTTTTGGCCATGGTGAGTAAACCGGACTATGATCCGAGATTGTTGGCCGGAAAAATAGACGCGGCCACCTGGAACAAACTGTTAAACGATGAGGGCCATCCCCTGTACAGCCGGGCTATTCAAAGCGTTTATCCCCCCGGCTCCACCTATAAGATCGTTACCGCCCTGGCGGCCCTGCAGGAAAAAATTATAACCCCGGAATGGCAGGTCTATTGCCCGGGATATTTTAAGCTGGGCCGGCGCACCATTCGCTGCTGGAATGCGGGCGGTCATGGAGATGTGGACCTTTACGGCGCCATAAAAGGTTCCTGCAATGTCTATTTTTATAAGCTGGGTCTTAAGATCGGGCTGGATATATGGGAAAAATATAGTAAGCTTTTTGCCTTTGGCAGTAAAACCGGCATTGATTTGCCCAATGAGTCCGCGGGGCTGGTGCCCAGCACACAGTACTTTAACCGCCGTTACGGAAAAAACGGCTGGACAAAGGGTAATCTGGCCAACCTGGCCATCGGCCAGGGCGAGCTTTTGGTCACGCCTTTGCAGATGGCTCAGTTTGCCATGATCTTGGCCAACCGGGGAACCTATTACCGCCCCCATCTGCTGGATCATACCTATAATTTTGCCGAGAAGGAGAACTCCTTTTATCCGGTGGAACCTCATTATGTCCGGGGTATATCCAGGGAAAACTACGATGTGGTTCTGGAGGGCATGCGCCGTGTAATGAACGGCGGAACCGGCTGGCGCGGAAAGGTTCCCGGCGTTGAGATGGCCGGAAAAACGGGGACGGCGCAAAATCCGCATGGCGAGTCCCATGCCTGGTTTATCACCTTTGCCCCATTTGATATACCGGAAGTGGCCGTGGCGGTTATCATCGAAAACGGCGGTGGTGGCGGGGCCAATGCCGCGCCGGTGGCGCGTAAATTTCTGGAGAAATATTTTTATAACCGTCTGATACCGCGCCCGGCGCCCAAAAAGAAAATTGAAGAAGAGCTCGTGCCCATCGACAGCCTGATTTTACCCATGGAAATACCGGGCCCCATGCTCATGATTCCCAGCCTGGAGGATAGTTTGTAAGCCATGCGCCTAAAGATCGATTACAATATCACCCTTTTGGTGAGCGCGCTTCTTGCCATCGGCCTGGTGGCCGTTTACAGCGCCACCAGTTCGGGTTCGGGGGAGAATGCCTATTTTCAGCGTCAACTGATCTATGCGGTTACCGGGTTTTTGATAATGGTTTCCATGCCCTATCTTTCTTACCGTTTTTTGGAACGCATCTCCTATGTTCTTTACGCCTTTTCAGTTTTACTGCTCGTTCTGGTTACCTTTATCGGCGTAAAGGGCTTTGGGGCGGAGCGCTGGCTGGCGGTTGGACCCATAAAAATACAGCCTTCGGAGTTTGCAAAAATAACCACGGTTATGGCCGTGGCCCGCTACCTCTCGGACCGGGATGTGAACGTAAACCGGCTTAAGGCCTTTATTACCGTAACGTTGCTGATTCTCACCCCGTTTTTACTGATAATAAAACAACCCGACCTGGGAACATCGCTGGTTTTTTTAGCCCTGTATCTGCCCCTGCTCTTTTGGGCCGGACTCAACGGCTTTGCCCTCTTTTTGATTATTTCACCGCTGATAACGGTACTGCTTTCCTTTAATATATGGGCTTTGGTGGTTTGGCTGATATTAATCTCAGGATTTTTATATTTCAGCCGAAAAAAATGGTTGATTCTTCTGGCCATTGTATCCGTGCATATCGGAATAGGTTTTGCCACTCCCTATATGTGGGATCAATTGCATGACTATCAAAAGAATCGCATAGAAACGTTCCTTAATCCGGAGCATGATCCGCGGGGAGCGGGATACCAGATTATTCAGAGCCAGGTAGCCATCGGTTCGGGCGGCGTATGGGGAAAAGGTTTTTTAAACGGAACGCAAACCCATTTAAAGTTTCTGCCGGCCCAGCATACCGATTTTATTTTTTCGGTTATTGCCGAAGAATGGGGCCTGGTGGGCGTTACCGTGGTGTTGCTGCTTTTTTTGGCCTTGCTGATTTATCTGATCAGTCTGGCCTCTGTGGTTAAGGCGCGGTATGCCAGCATAACCCTGATTGGGGTTGCGGCAATTCTGTTCTTTCATATATTTGTCAATATCGGCATGACCGTGGGCGTTGCGCCCGTAACCGGTCTGCCTCTTCCCCTAATCAGCTATGGCGGTTCATTTATGCTTTCCACCATGCTTATGCTGGGGATTGTACAGAATTTGTCACATAACCGTTATCAGATGTAACTGCTTAATTATATTTGAATTATTGTATTGATTTATGTATTGTGTCTTATAATTTTCAATAGCACATGCTATAGGAGGCAAAAGTAAAAATGAAATTGATTTCCAAACTTTTAATGATGCTTGTTTTGGCCTTTTTTATGATTCAGTGCGCGGGCTCCGCCGATCAGATTGATGACGAAAGCGCCTACACGGACGAAGAGCAACAGCAAAAAGAACTTGATGATATAGAGGCCCTTTTGGGCATTTCGCCCTCGGAGCAGGAAAACACGGAAGAACAACAACAGGCCGCGGAAGAGCCGGCCACCCAAAACACGGCACCGGCGGATGACAGCGAAAAGCTGGATCTGCTGGATACCAATGAGTCTATCCCCGCCGATCAGGGCATGGCCGGCATGAGCAGCAGCGAAAAGAAGAAACTGGAAAAAGAGATTCAGAAGCTGAAAAAACAGCTTAAGCAAAAGGATAAAACCATCTCCAACCTGAGCGCCGAATTGAGCGTTAAGGAAGACCAGCTTAGCAAAAAGAGCAGTAGTTTCACCTCTTCATCCGTGGGCGCCGTTGGCGATGTATCCATGGAGGAATATCAGCAACGCTACGACGAGGCCCGCCAGGCCTTTGAGAGCCGAAACTATCAACAGGCTATCCAGTTGTTTGAGTCTTTGCTCGCGGCCAGCAGCACACATCCCCTGGCTGATAACGCCCAGTACTGGATTGGCGAAAGCCAGTTTATGCTGCGCCAGTATGACGCGGCCATCCTTTCCTTTGAAAAGGTTTTTACTTTCAGTAACTCCAATAAAAATGCCGACGCCCAGTATAAATTAGGCCTGTGTTATATGCTTAAGGGCGATAAAACCAAGGCCCGCGATGAGTTCAACCGGCTGATAGAAGAGTATCCGAAAAGCAATTACGTGGGGGCGGCAAAGCGCAAGCTGGCCCGGCTGTAAAAGCCCGGCACCTGCTTTTAATGGTTGAGCAGCGTTTCTATACGCTCCAGTGAATAGGACCTTTCATAAAGGTCTATAATACGATTTAAACGGCGGAAAGCATACGGTGTAAGCTTCTGCCGTTTTCCGTCTTCAACCGGCACGATCCATCCCCGGCTAATAAACTTGGCAACCAGATCCTGGCTGACCGCCAATTGATCCGCTGCTTCATTCAAGGTGTATAGATTTTGTGATTCCATCATTTCCTCCCGTGATTTGATGGTGTATTATAACTATCGGAGGGGCGCGGGCCCCTTTTAATAAAAACTCCGTGAATCTGAGTAAAGAACTTTTCCCGAATATAAAAAACCCTTGTGGAATCAATGGCCACAAGGGTTTTTTTGATGAAAGCGGGTGATCAGTTTTCGATCATTGGCCGGTCAGATTGCTTTTGATCCTGGCGGCAATGTCCATAAATGCCTGGCTCTGGGGCGCTTTTTCGTTGGCGGCCACTACAGGCTCGCCCTTGTCGCCACCGATCCGGATTTCGGCATCCAGGGGGATTTCACCCAGCAGGTCGGTTCCGATACGCTTACACTCGCGATCAACGCCGCCATGGGCAAAGATATCCGTGCGCCCTCCACAATGGGGGCACACAAAGTAGCTCATATTTTCGATGATACCCATAATGGGTACATTAACCTTGCGGAACATTTGAACACCCTTTACGGCATCCAGCAAAGCCACATCCTGCGGCGTGGAAACGATAACCGCTCCGTCAAGGGAAACACTTTGCGAGAGGGTCAGTTGGGCGTCGCCCGTACCCGGGGGCATATCAAAAAGGATAACGTCCAGTCCGTCCCAGTCCACATCGGTCATAAGCTGCTGCAGGGCCCGCGTAACCAGCGCGCCGCGCCAGATAACCGGATCGTTTGAATCCACCAGAAAACCAAGGGACATTAGCTTTACACCGTATTTTTCGATGGGGATAAGCCGCTTGCCGTCAAAGGCCGGCTGTTCATCCACGCCCAACATCAGCGGTATGCTGGGGCCATAGATATCCGCGTCCAGCAGACCCACCTTCATGCCTTGTTTAGCCAGGGCCACGGCCAGGTTAACGGCCACGGTGGATTTCCCCACGCCGCCCTTGCCGCTGGCCACGGCAATTTTATATTTAACATTGTTCAGATAGCTCATCTGTTGCGGCGCCTGCTGGGCCTGCCGGGCTTCCTGGATCGTGACCCTGGGCTCGATGGTCAAGCCGGGGTAAGCCTCGCCCAGGACTTTTTGAACATCCCGCGTTAAGGCGTCAACCACCTTGGCGTCCTGCGTCTTTAAAACCAGAACCACGGTAATTTTTGTATCGCTGACCACGACGTCATTGACAATGCCGAAGGAAACGATATCCCGGCTGAATCCGGGATAGTTTATTTGCTTTAGCTTTTCCGAAACTTCTTGCTGAGTAGGCATAACAGACTCCTTTGTAATAAAAAAAAATGCCTGACGGGTATTCCCGCCAAGCATTGAATGTTTTTAGATGAACAGGGATCAGATAACCACTTCCAGGTCGAGGATATTGTCACGATCCAAATTCAATTCAATTTCCTTGGGAATATCCAGTTCGATATCATTGATCAGGTTTAGATGCACTTTAAAGGTTTTGGTTTCCAGATTTTTCTCAATTAATTTTCCGGAACCGTTGATAACGCCGCCCTTGTTTCGGTCGTAATAACTGATCAAAATGGATTCGTTCAAATCCAGGGCATCGAGAATTTCAAGCAGCTCTCCCTGATCCTTGGGTTCCAGGATCATCTCGTCCACATCTTCTTCCACGCTTTTGATGTCGCCATCGTTAAAGAAAAAATCGATGGTGCCGCCGCCGCCTTTTACAAAGACCAATTTTTCATCCAGGTCTTCCTTAATATTGCGCTCCAGATTGACAACCCGTCCGGTAAAGTAATCATCGCGGATATCCACGATTTGAACCGTAATGGGTTTATCCTCGGGGGTGCCGTCATACTCCACGCGGGTAATGTTCACCTTTTTTCCGCGGCCGATCTCCTTTACCCGTTCCTTTAATGCTTCAGGTTCCAGGGCGCCCGGACGGACGCTTGTTTTTTTCTTGGATTTGAAAAAATTTAGAAAATTTTTCCGCGAAAAGGTAACGCCGGAAAAAGACTTCTGATTATATTTTTTATGATAACTCCGCATTGAGCCCTCCGATATTCACAGTGCAAAGATAAAAATAGACATACCCGGCTTTAAAATCAATAAACTTCTTTCCCGGGGCTCTTTGTTTTTTGAAAGTATGGCCCTTATACCCTATTTTACATATTGTAGGTATCAGGCGGAACTTTATATTTTAAGGAGGGGGATGTGGCGTTTACCTTGCAACCGGGAGAAAAGGCCCCGGATTTCTCACTACCGGCCACCGACGGCCGTCATTATACCCTGGCGGATTTTTCGGAATACCCGCTTCTGGTGATCTTCTTTACGTGCAACCATTGTCCCTATGTCATTAACTCCGATGAGCTTACCCGCCAAACCGCCAACCGTTTTGCCCCCCGGGGCGTCCGCTTTGTCGGCATTAACTCCAACAGTAAAAATACCAACGCCGATGATGACTTTGACCACATGGTGGCCCGCATGAAGGAGAAACGTTTTCCCTGGCTCTATTTGTATGACGAACCGCAGCAGGTGGCCCGGGCCTATGGGGCCCTGCGCACGCCTCACTTTTTTGTGTTTAATGAGCAGCGTCGTCTTATTTATACCGGCCGGGCGGTGGACAGCCCGCGCGAGCCGGAAAAGATAACAAAACATGATCTGGATAGCGCCCTGGAAGAATATCTTTCCGACGGCCGGGTTTCGGTGCCCGTAACCAACCCCATCGGTTGCAATGTTAAGTGGGAGGGCCGGGACAAACATTGGATGCCCCCCGAAGCCTGCGATCTGTTGTAACGGCGGGCGACATGGTGTTTATGTAGCGCGCGGGCAAATGTCCGATTCCGTGAAAAAGAATCGACAAGCGCATTTTATTTTAGGCCTTCAGTTGTTATATTTGCAACATCTTCTCTCCTTCAACGTACCCGGAGAAGCTTCAGGACAATGACTTTCCACTCACACATTTCTTATGGAGGATACTTCATGCGTTTGATCCTAACCCTTTTAATGGCGGTTTCATTTCTGTTTGCCGGCGATGAAATGCGCCTGTTACGCTTCCCGGCCATTCACGGCCAGCAAATCGTTTTTACTTTTGCCGGAGATTTGTATACGGTAAACGCCAATGGCGGCACCGCGCGCAAGCTTACCAACCACGACGGTTTTGAAATGTTTGCCCGCTTTTCACCCGATGGAAAAACCCTGGCCTTTACGGCTCAGTATGATGGCAATACCGAGGTGTACACCATGCCCGCTCAGGGGGGCGTCCCAACCCGTTTGACCTTTACGGCCACTTTGGGGCGCGATGACGTTGCCGATCGCATGGGGCCCAACAACATTGTCATGGGTTGGAAAAATGACGGCTCTCAAATCGCTTTTCGTTCGCGCATGCGTTCTTTTAACTCCTTTAACGGTTCCCTGTATCTGGTAAACCTTAAGGGGGAGTTGCCGGAACAGATACCGGTGGTCCGGGGCGGCTTTCTTTCCTTTTCTCCCGATGATTCAAAAATGGCCTATAACCGGGTCTTTCGTGAATTCCGCACCTGGAAACGGTACCGCGGCGGCATGGCCGATGACATATGGATATTTGATTTTAACACCCACAAGCTAAGCAATGTGACCGAAAATCCCGCCCAGGATATCATTCCCATGTGGATCGGAGATAATATATATTTTCTCTCGGACCGGGATAACCGGATGAATCTCTATGTCTATAACCTAAAGGATAAAAAGACGCGACAACTGACCCATTACACCGAGTTTGACATTAAGTTTCCGTCCAATGACGAGCGCTTCATTGTCTATGAAAACGGCGGATATATTTATAAATTTGATACACAAAGCGAAAAAGCGGAAAAGGTAACCATCCGCATCGCCGAGGACTTTCTCAGCGCCCGGCCGGAGCTGAAAAATGTAAGCAAAACCATTGCCAACTATGAAATTAGCCCGGATGGCAGACGCGCGCTGTTTGGCGCCCGCGGCGATGTTTTTACCGTGCCGGCCAAGGAGGGCATAACCCGTAACCTGACGCAAACACCGGCGGTACACGAGCGCGCGGCCAAGTGGTCGCCCGATGGTAAATGGGTGGCCTATATTTCCGATAAAAGCGGCGAGGATGAAATCTATATTCAGGCCCGGGATGGCCTGAGCCCGCCGGTAAGGATTACCAAAAACGGCGATACCTACAAATACAATCTCTACTGGTCGCCGGACAGTAAAAAGTTGCTCTGGGCCGATCGCCGGCAGCGTTTGCGCTATGTGGACATTCATACGAAAAAGATAACGGAAGTCCGTCAGGCCAAAGCCTGGGAAATCCGCCAGTATGCCTGGTCGCCGGACAGCAGGTACATCACCTATGTTCTGCCCGAGGCGGAAGTAATGAACCGTATATATATCTACTCTCTTAAAAGCAAAAAAAGTATTCCCGTCACCGACGGTTGGTACAGCTCCGGCAATCCGCATTTCAGTGCCGACGGGAAGTACCTGTTCTTTACCTCCAACCGGGATTTTAACCCGATTTACAGCCAGACGGAGTGGAACCATGCCTATACCGATATGTCCCGGGTTTATCTGATAACCCTCTCCGGGAAAACGGCTTCCCCCTTTGCTCCCCAAAACGATGAAGTCAGTCTTGGGAAATCGAAGGATGACGGGAAAAAGGAGAGCGGTTCCATAAAGGTTGCCATCGATTTTAACGGCATTACCGGCCGCATTGTGGGCTTGCCCGTAAAAGCGTCCAACTACTTTAGCCTGGCTTCTGTGAAAGGTAAGGTCTTTTACCAGCGCCGCGGCCGGGGGGATGAAAAAACCCGTCTGCTGGTGTATAGCCTTAAGGATAAAAAGGAGACCGATCTGGGCGCCGTGGACGGCTATGAAATTTCCGCCGACGGCAAAAAGATGCTGGTCAGCGCCTCCGGCGCCTATGCCATCGTTGATATACCTTCCGCTCCGGTTAAGATGGATAAAAAGCTGAATCTTTCGGAGATGCAGGTGTGGGTAAATAAAAAGCTGGAATGGACGCAGATTTTTAACGAAGCCTGGCGCCAGATGCGCGAATTCTTTTACGCGCCCAATATGCATGGGGTAGACTGGAAAGCGGTTCATGACAAATACGCCCAGTTGTTACCTTATGTAAAACATCGCAACGATCTTACCTATATCCTGGGTGAGATGGTCGGTGAGTTGAATGTGGGCCATGCCTATGTGGGCGGCGGAGACCGCCCCATGCCCAGACGCATCAAAATGGGTCTGCTGGGCGCGCAGGTGGCGAAGGATAAAAGCGGATATTATAAAATTACCCGCATCCTGAAGGGGCAAAACTGGAACAAGGCAACCCGCTCTCCGCTGACCGAAATAGGAGTAAATGCCCATGAAGGGGATTTTATCCTGGCCGTTAACGGAAAATCCACAAAGGAGATGAGCAACCTGTTCACGGCCCTGCAAAACACGGCCGGCAGGGAAGTAACCTTAAAGCTCAACAGCGCGCCCGTATTAAAAGGCGCCCGGGACGTCATAGTCCGGCCGATTGCCGACGAAGCGGCTCTTTACTATTACAACTGGGTTCAGGCCAATATCGAAAAGGTTAATAAAGCCACCGGAGGAAAGGTGGGCTATGTACATATTCCCGACATGGGCGTGCATGGTTTGAATGAATTTGCAAAATATTTCTATCCGCAACTGCGCAAGAAAGCCCTTATTGTTGATGTGCGCGGAAACGGCGGCGGTAATGTTTCTCCCATGATCATCGAGCGTTTGCGGCGGGAGGCGGTCATGATCGATATCGCCCGCAACTCCATTCCCGAAACCGATCCGGGACAGATGATCTATGGGCCGATGATTGCCCTGGCCGATGAATTTTCCGCATCCGACGGTGACATTTTTACCTATCGCTTTAAAGCGCATAAGCTGGGCAAGGTGGTGGGTAAGCGCACCTGGGGCGGCGTGGTCGGCATACGCGGCAGCCTGCCCTTTGTTGACGGGGGCAGTCTTCACAAACCGGAATTTTCCCGCTACGACCTGAGGGGAAAACAGTGGATTATGGAAGGCGTGGGCGTTGAGCCGGATATTTTTGTCGATAATGATCCCTATAAAGAATATATGGGAGAAGACCAGCAGCTTAACCGGGCCATCGAGGAAATACTGAAGGAACTGAAGACCAAAGAGAAAACCATTCCTCCCGTGCCTCCCTATCCGGACAAACATTAACATTTTTTTACATGCATGGCCGCTGTATGGGGAATACGGCGGCCTTTTTTTATTTTATGGGCTACCGGAGAAACTTATGGCTGTTATTACAGTAAGGAACGGAAACCGAAAAAAATACGCTTTTTACCACCGGGGGCTCTTCCCGTATGAAATATTTTTGTAGATTGTCCGATATGCGTTATCTGATACTTTTCTCCATTCTTGTGCTACGTTTTCCTCTTTCCGCAACTCCGGATGGCGACCCCTGGACTCCTCCGGAAAGCGAAAAGCTGCTGGACATGCTGGATGATATTTATAATCTGGATTTTGATCGCTACCGGCAGAAACAGGAGCGCTATCTGGCGCGCCATCCCCAACGGCCCGAAGGGGTGTTTATCGAAGCCATTGCCCTTTGGATGCGGATTCTGACGGATATATATAACCCGAAGTATGACGGTATTTTTGCCAATCGTCTTGATGAACTTATCGATCAGTTGGAAGAGTTTGAGGATGATGAAAAAATGGCGGAAGTGGCGGCCTTTTATATAAACGCCGCGGTTGGCTTTAAGGCCATAATGCATGTAACCCGTCAACAGTGGTTTTCGGCCGCTTTGGAAGGGCGCAAGGCCATCGGCGGTATTGAAAAGGCTATCGACGGACGATGGAACAATGCCGACGCCCACTTTGGCAGCGGTCTCTATCTCTATTATGCGGATATCATTCCCAAAAAATATCCCCTGCTCAAGGCTTTGTTGTTAATCTATCCCGAAGGTGACAAGGCGCGCGGCTTAAGCGACCTGGCCTATACGGCCGAGAACGGTCTTTTTGCCAGGGTTGTGGCGGCCTATATGTACAGCCTGATTTTATATACGCGCGAAAACCGTGTTTCCGAAGCTTATAAAATCATGAGCGGCCTGTCCATGCGCTATCCGCAAAATCCTATTTTTATGATGTGGCAGGCCAGCATGGCCATTAAGCTGGGCCATACCGGGGAGGCCCTGCGGATTATGAAGGTGTATGAAAAGCGCATCCGTGAAAAGCAGCCTTTTTATCCCGGTCATAAGGAACGCATAGTACAGTTCCGCTATGGACAGATATATAGCAGAAGACATGAATATGCCAAGGCCATAGAACACTACAAAAAAGCCCTGAAGCCCATACCCGGTTTGTTGGGCGAGCGCCTGGAGCGCTACGAAGTGTACAGCCGCCTGCAGATGGGCTATGTTTATGAACGGATGAAAAGAGACGACCTCGCCCGGGAGCAGTTCGAGCGGGTACTGCAAATGGGGGATTATCAGCAAAGCAGGCGCTGGGCGCGGCAACATCTGAAAAAGATTGAGCAACGGCGGAATAACGGTACGGATGAGTAGCCGCTAACATCCTTGATATTTTGGAGGAGCCATGAATAAATATATTGATAAAACCATACTGCTGGTGCTTACCGGAATTACCTTTATCGGCGGCTATGCTTTTTTAAGATACGCCTATAGGGTAACGGACAGTACCCCGTTTACGCAGGAAATTGTCCTGATCATCCTCGGCACGGTGGCCACGGTACTCATTACGGCGCTTTTGCTGCGCAAACAATCCGCCGTGGAGATTGAGAAAGAGCAGAGCATAAAATTTATCGACCTTAAAACACGCACCTATGAAGACCTGATAGCAAAGATCGAAGAGATGTCCCTGGCGGAAAATATATCCAACCGGGATCTTATCCGCATGCAGTTTATTACGCACCGCCTGGCTATTTTCTCCTCGCCGGAGGTTCTGGAGGAGTTCCAGCGCTTTTTGGAAGTGCTGATACAAAAAACCCGCGATGGAAAGATAAGCCGTGACGATTCCATTTCCCTGGCGGAAAGCCTGGCCAATCTGACCGTAAAAATTCGTGCCGATCTTATCGGTGAAATGGACCGACAAAATCAATACAGCAGGGATAAAATCCGCAAGCAGATCCTTCTGAATTCCAGTGAATCCATGGAGCTGTTGCTGAAGGGCTAGCGCCCGCCGCCGCGCCTGCTTTTGTAGCGGGCGACGCCAAGAAGGAAGGCACTGAAGATCAACCCCGGCAGGAAGGCCTTAAATCCTAAAAAATACCCGCCATGGTATTGGGCCGTGATATGCCAGCCCACGGTAAACAGAAATGAAAAAAGCATTACCGGAAAGATATACGCCCTGTTCACTCTAAAACCGGGATAGAGGGCCAAAAGAATGGGCCAGATCAGCGGCGGAATAAACAAGGTACCCAACACATACCATAAGCGCACCACCGAAGGTATCCACACGATAAGCATAAGGGCCACGGCCACGCTGGCGATCAATCCCATGCGGGTATAAAAACGGACTTCCAGATCACTGTCCTTGCGGCTGAGTTGGGCCAGAATGTCTCGACCGATGGTCTGGGCGGAGAGGAAGCTATAGCTATCCACGGTGGACATGGTTACCGCCAGCAAGGCTGTAAAAAAAAGTCCCTGGAGCAAAAGCGGCAAAACCGATTCGGCCAAAAGCGGATAGAGCATCAGTGGCTCCAGTCCCGGAAAGTAAACCACGCCATAAAGGGCGGTGGAAAGGGTAAGCATGTCAAAAACGAACCAAAACAGAATGGAAAGCAGAACACCGTTCCGCGCCGTACGTTCATCGCGGGTGGCGGCCACTCTTTGATGAAAAGAGGGGTCGATGAAGGTCCAACTGGCGATAAAGAACCAAACCAGAAGTTCCTGAAAGGAAAGGCCTCCCGTAAAAGATTTGAGACGGGGGCCGAGTTGTGTCCATAAGTGCAGCGGCGAGCCATAGTAGTACCACAGATAGCCCAGGAGAAGAAAAAAACCGCCAAACATCAACAGAAACTGCATTCTATCGGTTTTCACCACGGAGCGAAAGCCGCCCTGATAAACATAGGCCACGGAGAACAAGGCCCCGGCCAGGGTGGCGTAGAGCATCGGCCAGTCCAATAGCCGGCCCAGGATAACGCCGGTGCTTAAAATATAGGGCGCGGGCGAGGTTAAAAAAAGTATCAGCACGCTGCCGAAGGCCCCGGCTTTTTTATCAAAATGGCGGTAAAGCAGATCGGGGATGGAAAGGTATGAAGCCCGGCGAAGCCTGGGAACCAGGAAAAAAGCAAACAGCGCCGCGAAAAGATAGTAGGGCACGCCGAATACCAGCCAGGTGGAGAGCCCGTTTAAAGCGGCAAATTCCCCGATGCCCAGTATGCCGCCATACCAGGTGGTTACCAGTGTGGCCACCATGGCCGGCAGGGTAAGGGTACGGTTGCTCAGCAGGTATTCTTCCTGAGAGCTGTCCTTGTTTCTGGCTTTCAGGCCCAGATAGCTTAACAGCGCTATATAGGCGCCAACCACCAGTAAATCAGTGCGGATCACGGCAGCCGCTTTCCTTGCCGGTAAAGCAGAAGTCTGCCGCCGCTTAGAGAGACCGAGGCCGGTTGTTCGGCAACCACGTTACTAAGGCCGGTAAAGGAGACGTCCAGGGTTTCATTTTCCAGGGCATACTTCAGCCCCCGGGTGCGCACGCCGCGCGCGCCGCTAAAGGTGAACAGGGAGACGATGGTGCCGGGCGGGTCGGTAAGTCTGTTTTCTCCCGGATGCAGAAGTTCAAAACAACCGAAATCGTCATACAGCGTTAGCGGCCAGGGGGCGTTGTGGTTGTTGAAAATGATTAAATTAGCCAGGTTATGATCGGCGCGTCCCCCCAGCGCACCGATGATCATAACCCCGGCCGGATCGAGACCGCCCGCATAGGCCAGCGCCTTTTGCAGATCGGTCCGGTTTTGATCCGGCACGCGAACAATTCTTTCCTCCGCCAGACCGGCCGCCTGACGGGGATCGTAAGAGTCCAGATCGCCGATAAGGCAATCCGGGGGGAGGTTGTAATAATGACAATGGGCCAGTCCGCCATCCGCCGCAATGATATAGTCGGCCTTTTTGCGCACATGGCGCACCAGGCTTTCCGCGGGGCGCCGGCCATTGGCGACGATAAGCACGTTTTTTTTACTCGAAGGCATAGCGCAGGCCCCCGAAAAAGTTGCGCGTGGCGCCGGGGAAGAATTCATCATCCTGCCCGTAAGACCAGTAGCGCTTATCCAGCACATTGTTCACCTGAAAGTAAAGGGATACCGATCCTTGGGGCAGTAGCCCGCTAATGGTATAGCTGCCGTTGAGGTTGAGCAGGGCGTAGGCGTCCACGCGGTTTTGCTCGTTTTTAAAGTTGTCCGTGTATTGCGCTCCCACGTATTTTGCCGCCAGGCTCAGATAAAGCCCCTGCCGCTTGTAGCTGAGCCGGCCGTTGGCCACCAGATCGGGAAATCCGGCGATGGGGTTACCGTTCAGCTCCGTTTTTTGTCCGCTGCCGCTGTACACGGCATAGGAAAGCAGCGTGTTGCGGCTGTAGGAGACATTGCCGTTTAAGACCAGTTGGGGCAGGATATTCCATCGGCCGGAAAGCTCAAGACCATAATGCAGGGTACGCTCCGCGTTGCCCGTGCGCGGCTGGCCAAAGCGATCCAGTCCCCCTTTTTTAATGATCTCATTCAGAAAGTCCATATAATAAAGGTTCACATTAATGTTGCCCCACTGCCGCAGCAGGCGGTAGCCCACATCAACGCCGGTGAGAGTCTCCGGTTTTACCAGCGGGCGGCTAAAGTCATAACGGCCGTCTTCCTTTAGTTCAAATTCGGGCACAACCGCTCCCCAGGAGGCGGGCGTGCTGGCTTCCCCCGCGTCATAAAGGTTCTTTAGCCTCGGTTCGCGGGAAGTGCTGTATAGACTGACATAGGCGCGGCTGTTTTTATCGAGCAGAATGTTCAGCCCCATGCGCGGATTGATAAACAGATAGGGCACGTTGAAGCTGTTGCCGAGAAAGGCTTCGTCAAAAATGCGGTAGTTTTTGTAGGTGAGCTGCATGTCGGCCTGGATATTTATTTTATCCGACCATTGGTAGTTTTGGTGATAATAGAGGGAGGCGATTTCCTTGCCGCCCCGGTAGGAATAGTAACGACGGGCGTTATCGCCCACAACGTCCGTCGGCAGGCCGCTCCCTTTTTGCAGACGCCCCCAATGCAGGGAACGGTGATAGCGCAGCTCGGCGCCGATCAGGATATCTCCCTGGCGGCTGCTCAGTTTCACCTGGGGCAACCATCCGACCTGATTGTTTTCCACAAAGGCGCGTATCAGGGCGTCACCGGGGATGGTCAGGGTACTGTCATAGCCATATTCGGGCGTTAGCCGGAAGTATTCGGGCGTGCCCCAACTGCCGTCGTAGTCAAAATATCCCGCGCCGCTTATATAAAACAGGGTGTTGTTAAGCTGCCAGTTTTTGTTTATCTGCCATTCATGCAGCAGTTCCACATGGGGCTGGCTGAAGGACTCGGTTTCGTCGGAGCGCCGTTCTCCAAAATAAGCCACTTTTTTACCGGTGGAGTCCACGCCGAAATAGCTCCAGTTGGCCCGGCGCAGCTTATCATCATTGTTTACAAAGCGGGGCAGGCCGTTGTATACCAGGCCGTCACGAATCGGACCGCCGTAAAAATGGAGGCGCAGGCTGCTGTTTTTATCGTAGCGGGCGGCGCCGACGAAAAAACTTTTAAAATCGACCCAGGCCCGTTCCCGGTAACCGTCGCTGGTAATCTGCGAGGCCCGGCCGTAAATGAGGTAATGGTCGGACATCAGGCCGCTGTTAAAATAGAAGGATTTTTTTTCCGTGTTAAAGGAACCGCGGCCAAAGTCGGCCTTCAGCTTGAGCCCGGGGGAGAAATGGTCGGTTTTAATGTTGATGGAACCGCCGATGGCCGCCGGACCGTAAAAGGCATTGCCTGCCCCGCGCTGGCTTTGTATGGATTGTATGTTGGCGCTCAGGTCGGGAAAGTTGACCCAATAAACATTGTGGTCTTCCGGGTCGTTTTGCGGCACGCCGTTGATCATAACGGCTATGCGGCGTTGATCGAAGCCGCGTATGGAAAGATAGTTATAGCCGATGCCGTTTCCGCCTTCGGAGTAGAACGTGGTGGAAGGCAGCTCGGCCAGAAGTTCCGGTATATCCTGAGTGGTGTGGCGAAGACGGAGTTCTTCCTTACGGATTTCGCTGTAGGTGGTACTGCTGGCCGGATCGTTTACCTGGGTGGCCACGGCCGTTACAATGGGCCCGTCCAGAATATGCCGGCCGAGCATGATGGTAATGCTGGTATCCCGGCGTGCCGTAAGGGTCGTCTCGTTTTCGGCATAACCCACATAAGAGGCCACCAGGGTAATGGTTTTATTTTGAGGCGCCTGTATGCGGAAGCCCCCGCGCGCATTGCTGGCGGTTCCGGAGGCGGTATTTTTCAGATAAAGATTGACGCCCTCCAGAGGTTCGTGCGTATCGGCGGAAAGCACCCGGCCGCTGACGGTTATGTTTTGGCCGCGGGCAAAGGCCGCGACAAGAAGAATAAGTAAAATATGTTTCATGGGTTCCGTTATTTTTATGCTCCTTCCGGGAGGGCAAAAAAAAAGCCATCCCGAATCGGAATGGCTTTTTAAGAGTTTTTAACGCTCCCTCCGCCGGTATTATCCGGATCAGGTTGTAAGGGTATGTTCTCAGTCCGCCAGGCGGACACCCCCGCAGTAATATTTATTTTTCGCTAAATTTACAAAGAATTTAAAAGAATGCAAGCGGCCTTATTTGTCCAGGGCCTCCTTCACCGCTTTTAGCTCGCTCAGGCGCTGTTCAATCTGTTCTTCCAGGCGCTCTATCTGCCGGCGGATATTTTCCTCGGCCTGTATCTTCGGCTTGCGTCTCTCCCGGGAGGCAATATCGTTAATGGCCAGTTGAATCAGCTCGATCTGATTGTTGTAGTTTTTTATCTCATCAATCAGCATGGGCAGGGTTTCATGCCCGGCCAGGCGTTCGATGTTGTTTTCCAGCAGATGGGGATAGACGGTTGTGCCCAGCAATAAAAACTTTTTATCGCGGGCGCTTTCCAACTGATGTTTTTCAAAATGCAGCTTGGCGATTTTGCCGTAGTCTTCCGCTATATCCTTTAAGGTAATGGCGTTGCTCTTTACGGAAACATAGTTTTCCTCAAAGCTTTTTTTCAGTTTTTCCAGAATTTCCTTCATGTAAGCGCATCCTTTTTAATTTTTATTAAAGCGCTCTTTTGTACGCTTCGTCTTGTTTGATTATATTTTACAAAATATATGGGATAAAATATACTTTTGTTAACCGGGTTCCTTTTCCCGTTCCTTTATTATACTAATCATCCGGGGAAGATATGAAATCAAAAAAAACCATTCTGGTTGTGGAAGATGAAGAACCGATATTGCTGGCCCTGCAACGTATCCTTGAGCTGAGCGGCCAGTATGAGGTGATAACCGCCGGAGACGGCGAGCTGGGGCTGGAGGCCCTGAAACGGGTGGTGCCCGACCTGATTATTTCCGATATCAGCATGCCCAATATGAACGGTCTGGATTTTTGCAAACGCGTGCGGGAAAATCCCATAACCGAGTCCACGCCGTTTATTTTTCTAACCGCTAAGAAAGAAAAGATGGTGGAGGGTATCTCCGCCGGCGGGGATGACTTTTTGCTAAAGCCTTTTAGCGTGGATGAGGTGCTGGTTAAAATTGAAGCCATTTTCCGCCGCGTGGCCAAATCGAAAATACAGGCCCTGCAACATAAGGGCCTGATTGAGGAAATAGCAGTGGACAATATTTTGGAATTATGCCTGAAAGAGAGTATTTCCGGAGAGCTGATTCTGCAAAGCGAGGGCAAGGTGGGCCTTGTGCGCCTGGCCAACGGTGACATACTGGGCGTGGAGATGGAAGACGCCCGGGACGACGCGGCGCTGGATATCCTGCGTATGTGGAAAACGGGTACCTTTGTTATCCGGCCTTCGGAGATAAAAATCGGCAGGGACATACATACCCATCATACGGAAGTGGATTTAAGCCGGGCCATTGAAATCAGCGACAACATCTGGTGGGTCGGCGCCGCCCTCCCGGAAAGCCGGGGACAAAAAAACAGCTATCTGGCTGTTTACAAAACAAACCGTCAACCCATACATCTACTGGTGGACCCCGGCTCACCCATACATCTGAATGAAATTACCCGCAAAACGGGACAGGTGATCGGTGACGCTTCTCGCATAAATCTTTATTTACTATCCGCCGGCAGCGCCGATGTGGCCCTGAACAGCATGTTTGTGCGTAAAATGAATCCGCGGGCCATCTGCATTACCAGCCGCGAGGCCTGGCGGCAACAGGCGCGCCATTATGAGATACCGGAGGAGAGCGTAAAAAAAATCGACCTGTCGGACAGCTACAAACTTAAACTGGCCTCGGGGAATCGCCTGGTTATGTTGCCCGCCTCCTTCTCTCCGGAGCCGGGCGCTTTTATGACCTATGACCAGGAACACCGGGTGTTGTTCAGCGGCAACCTGTTTTCATCCCACGCGCCGGCGGAGGGGAGCGCCCCGGCCTATCTTTATGCCGTGGAAGGGGATTGGAACGGTATGCTGCGTTTTCATCTGGAGCGGTTTCCCTCGGCGACGGTGATACACTCCCTGTTGAAATTGGTGGCCTCGTTGGAGCCCGCGCCGCGCGTTATTGCCCCACGCTATGGACGCTTGATCCGGGAAGAGCAGATCAGTTATTTTATGGAGCGCCTGGCGGCCATGGACTGGGGCTACAACAGCCGAAAGGCCTATCTTTCCAGGGAAGACCGGCTGGTTGTTCAGGCGGCCAATAATGTACTGGAACAGATTCAGGATGAATTGGCCCTGGATGAGGCCATTGCCAAACTGCAAAGCGATGATTATATGGCCGGTCATGTGCTGTTTGAGGGAACGCAAATCGAACGTTTATTATGCGAGGGGGCGGTCTTCTACCCGGCTTTTATCCGTATACTTTCGCAAGACCTCTCCGAGGCCGCCGCCAACAAGATAAAAACAACGGCGTTGAAGGCCGCTTACAATCTGGGGCTGGAGTTGCCGGAGCTGACCGAAAAGGAGTAAGTGCGCTTACACAAAACCCGAAGATGAAAACGTTTTAATAATGTATTGCTCGCGGCTGTTTTCCCATGGATATTGCGAACTATTCCGCGAGACCAGGTCTACAGAGCTGTGATAGGGCGAGGTGGCAGATATGACGAAGACAAAAAAACTCAGTTTAATAGAGGTCATTTCCATGGCCGTGGGCACCATGATCGGGGCCAGTATTTTTTCCATTTTCGGTTTGGGCGCGGGGATTGCCGGGCAGGATCTGCCCGAGGCCTTTTTACTTTCCGCCTTTTACGCCCTGGTTGTAGCTTACTCTTATGCCTACATGGGCTCCAAAATCATCTCCAATGCCGGGCCCATTGCCTTTATCCTGAAAGGGCTGGGCGATAATGTTGTTACCGGCGCGTTGAGCATTTTGATGTGGCTCACCTATGTGGTATCCATTTCACTTTTTGTAAAGGGTTTCGCCGGCTATTTTTTACCTTTATTTCACCTTCCGGCCGGCGCCACATCCTCCGGCGTGGTGGAGACGGTATTGATTATTGTGTTTACGGCTTTGAATTTTGGCGGCAGCAAGGCCGTGGGCAAGGCGGAATTTTATATTGTATTGACCAAAATAAGCATATTGCTGGTTTTTATACTGGGCGGTTTCATGACCATAAAAGGATCGCTGGTTCAACCGCTTATGGATCAGGCGCATCTGGGCGGCCTGCTTAACGCCTCGGTGATTTTCTTTTTATCCTACATGGGCTTCGGGTTGATCACCAACGCTTCCGAAAGCATGGACAACCCGCAAAAAAATGTCCCCCGGGCCATCTTTATCAGCATTCTTTTTGTTATGATCATCTATGTACTGATATCGCTGGTTACTATCGGCAACCTGCCATTGGAAGAGATTATCAAAGCGCGGGAGAATGCCCTGGCCGAGGCGGCGCGGCCCTTTTTAGGCTCCGCCGGGTTTTTACTTATCTCCGTCGGCGCTCTTTTTTCCATCTCCTCGGCGCTGAATGCCACGCTTTTCGGCGGCGCCAATGTGGCCTATTCCCTGGCCCGGGAGGGGGAACTGCCGGAGGTTTTTGAACGCAAGGTTTGGTTTGGCTCAACGGAGGGCCTGTTTATTACAGCGGGACTGGGCTTGATCTTTGCCCTCTTTTTTAATCTGAATGCCATTGCTTCCATCACCAGCACCGTGTTTACGGTTATTTATATCTTTGTTTTGATCTCCCATTTCAGGATAAGCAAACAGGTAGGGGGCAACCGGGCGCTGATCGCCGCAAACATTACGGTGCTGTCGCTGGTGTTCCTGGCCTTGCTTCGCTACCAGTGGCAAACACAGATGAACACCTTTTACGCCACGCTGATCATTTTTACGGCCGCGCTGGTGATCGAATATCTGTACAGAAAGATGAAAGGGAGAACCTTCCGCGGTGAGAGTTCCCGGAACCCGTTGTGACAGGCGTTGCCAAACAGGCCAGGGGAGGGGGTAACCCGTTGATATGACGCCGCAAGGCTGTTACCGGTTCTCTCCGTTTTCATTTCCATTAAGCAGGCGGTCAATCAATGCGGCGTCGGCCTCGGGAAAGTTAAAGTCTCTCAGGGCGCTTAATTCAACCCAACGGTAATCGTCTATCTCGTCGGGCGTAACGGTTTGCGGTTCGTGGCTCAGGGTGCAATTGTAAAAATTGAGACGTACCGTCTTTTCGGGGAAGTGGGCGAGCTCCCGCCAAAAGAGTTTTCCCACCCGTACATCCAGTCCGGTCTCTTCACGGATTTCCCTTACCAGCGCCTGACGGTCATCCTCGCCCGGGTCTACCTTCCCGCCGGGGAACTCCCAAAAACCGCCCAGATGCACATGGGCCGGACGCTTGGTAATAAGCAGTTGATTTTTGTTATTGCGGATTATGGCCGCCACCACGGCCAGCGGAGGACGGTTCATCAGTTATAGCGCGCCTGTAGTTGAAGGATGGCCTGCCGGGCCGGTTGATAGCGTTCGTTCTCCTCCAGGGCCAGGCGGTATTCCCGCATCGCCTTGTCCCATTGCCCCTTAAACTCGTAGATCCGGCCAAGATTCACATGGGGATAGCAGTAGTTTTTATAGCTTTTGCAGGCCAGGGCTTTTTTTAGCCAGGGGACGGCCTCCCCATAGCGGCGCAACTGAATCAGATAAGCGCCGATATCGTTGTAGGGATTGCCGTATTCCGGGTCCAGCTCGATGGCCAGCTTGCAAAAGGTAATGGCTTCCTCAAAGAGGTTTTTAAGGCTGTGCACCCAGCCGAGAAAGGTATAAGCCTGGGCGGTGGGATAAAACTCAATGGAGCGGCGATAAAAATGAGCAGCGCGATCCAGATGACCGGCCTGTTGCAACAGGAAGCCCTTTTCAAAATAATCACGGGCCAGCTCGGTTTTATCACGGGTTTTGCTCATTATCTCAAAAGCTCCGATACGGATCGTTTTTGGTTGATATGGTAAATCACCTTGGCAAACAACGGGGCGATGGAGACTTCGTCATACCAGGGATTCTGTTTTACGAATTCCGGGCCGTGGAAAACGGCGTCCGTCCCGATGATGCGCTCGATTATATGTTCTTCGTACGCTTTTGAAAAAAGTTCAGCGGCGTAACCGTTAAAAAAGGGCAGGGAGCAGGTTATGTATATTTTATCCGCTCCTTTGTCCTTCAAAAGTTTGGCCGCATTTACAATGGTGCCGCCGGTACTGATCATGTCGTCGGGCAGCAACACGTTTTTACCCTGTACGTCGCCCACCAGGCGCATGCTTTCCACCACGCTGGCCTTGCTGTAGTCGCGCGCCTTGTCCACAATGGCCAGATCGCATTGCATGGTTTTGGAGTAAAAGCGGGCCTTTTCCGCGCCGCCCACATCGGGCGCGGTGATCATGAGATTGTCGACATTGTAATTGTCCTGAAAGTATTTGATCAATGTGTGCGAGGCGTGCAGGTCTTCCATGGTGGCATGGGTAAAAAAGCCCATAACCGCCTCGGCATGCACATCCAGGGTAATGACGCGGTTGGCGCCGGAGGCTTCCAGAAACTGGGCGATCTGTTTGGCGGTGATCCCCTCGCGGGTTTTTTTGCGTTCCTGACGGCTGTAGGCATATTGCGGGATAACGGCGGTGATGGAGTCGGCGTCCGACTGATAGGCGGCGTTAATGGCCGTCATCAGCGCCATCAGGTTGTCGTTGATCGATTTTTTGGATTGGGGATCGTCAAAGCATTGTACGATATAGTGATCGTCGCCGCGTATATTTTCCGTAATGACGGTTTTAATCTCACCGTTGGCAAAGGTGATTTCATCGGACTGGATCAGGCGGATTTCTTTTTTTTCCTGATTGAAATCACTGGAGTTAAGAGTGTTAATAATACGTCCGGCAAAAGATTTGCCGGAGGCGCAGGCCATGATGCTGAGAGCGCCGCGCTCTCCTTTTCTTTTATACAGGCCGCTTTCTTTCACGGGCAGGCTCCTTAGGCAATGGGTTGATACATGGGAAAGGTTTTTTGGATGACCTCAAGCATCTGCTTGTGTACTTTTCTGTTTCCGGCGGCAATATACGAATTATTGAGATACGTGTCATCTCCCCAAAAATCCGTCACCCGGCCGCCCGCTTCCTCTACCAGTAGCGCCCCGGCCGCCACATCCCAGGGTTTTAGACCGATCTCCCAAAAACCGTCAAAAACGCCCTCGGCCACCAGGGCCAGATCCATGGCCGCCGCGCCTAGCCGCCGCACACCCACGCAGCGATTGAACATCCCGCCGAAAAGGGACATGTATTTTTCCAGCAGGTGTTTGGTTTTAAAGGGAAAACCGGTGGCCAGAAAGGCCTCTTTCAGGTGGCGGGTGGTGGAGACGTGGATGGCCTTGTCGTTTTTAAAGGTGCCAGCTCCCCGCCGGGCGGTATAGTAGTCCTTATGCACCGGATCGCTGATTACGGCCACGGCCATGCGCCCTTCCAGCTGCAGGGCGATGGAAACGGCAAAAAAGGGAATGGTGCTCAGGTAGTTTTTTGTGCCGTCAAGAGGGTCCACAATCCACAGCGCCTTAGGAGCGCCTCCCTGGCGGCCGCCCTCCTCGCCGAGAATGGCGTGGTCGGGAAAATGATCCAGAATAACCTCGCGGATGCGCTGTTCGGAGCGTTCATCCACAAAACTGAGAAAATCGGTGGCGGATTTTTTACGGATATCCTTCCTGTCCACCTTGCCGTAATGACGCATGAGGATGGCGGACGCTTCCCTTGCCGCTTCCCGGGCGACCCGCAGGTAAGCATCCATGGTTATATTTCCGTGTTCTCTATAATCTGGTCATGAAACTGCCCGTTGCTGCCGATGACGCCACGATTGTTTTTCAGGGTACGGCCCAGGCTAAAGTCCAAAGGCGCCCCCAGGGCGTCGGTCACCATGCCTCCGGCTTCTTCCACGATGATCACCCCGGCGGCGTGATCCCAGATTTTTTCCCGGTAATCGGGCATGTCCGGTTTGGGCAGGCGCAGATAGACCTCGGCCTCACCCCGGGCCAGCACGGCATATTTCACCTGGCTGTCCACGCGAACGGATTCCTTGCGGTCGCCAAACAGCTCCATAATTTTGGCCTGGCCGCCGTGATTGGCGTGGCCTTTTTCCACACTCTCCAAAAAGCGCACCGACTCCCCGGATTGACGGCTGGAGACCCGTATGCTTTTGCTTTTATCCAGATTGAAATCCGCGGCAAAAGCGCCTTCGCCGCGCATGGCGTAATAGAGAGAACCCGGCGTGGCATCGTCGTAAGCCAGATTGGGGCAACCCAGCACGCCGAGAATGATTTCGCCCTTCTCAATCAGGGCCAGGGCCACGGCGTAGTGTTCCCCGCGCAGAAAACCCTTGGTGCCGTCGATGGGGTCCAGCGTCCAGAAAAGGTCGCCGCCGTCGGCGTTGCCCATATCGATGGCCGCGAGAATCTCTTCCTCGCTCATTTCGGGTAAAAAACGATTCACTTTTTGCAGCAGGGCGGCGTTTTCCGGCAGACGCAGGGCGTCGGCATTCTCCTCGCCTACAATCGGTATCCGGGGAAAGTGTTGTTTCAACGTAGCGCAAATCAACGCCTGGGAAGCATAATCGGCCACGGTGACCGGGCTGCGGTCTTTTTTGGCCAGGCTGTCTTCGCTGACCAGTTGGCTTTGCACGGAGTGGCATATCAGCGAGGCGGCGCGCACTCCTTGCAGGGCGGGGGTTAAATATTGTTCCATGATATCCTTTCTCTGTTATCCGTTAGGCGGATATTCGATCCGTTTAAGGCGGCACATGAGCGGCCGGCGCCCTAACTTAGAATTCACGGAGATCAGATAAAAATTTTTTACACCGGAATTTACGCTAAAATCAAAGGGTCAGATGTCGGTGATCAGTCGTGCCCCGCGTTTGCGGGTCAAAAAATTCCAGGCCCATTGCAGCATCACCTTGGTTTTGTTGTCATAACCCACAAGATAGGCGATATGTACAAATATCCAGATCAGCCAGGCGGGCCAGCCCGAAAGCTGCCGTCCGTGCAACCAGGCCACGGCCGCCTTGCGCCCGATAACGGCCAGACTGCCCTTATCCCGGTAGGTAAATGGGGCGCTCTCTTTGCCTTCCAGTCCGGCCAGGATATGCCGCGCCACATAGCGCCCCTGCTGCATGGCCACCGGCGCCACGCCGGGAAGCGGATTGCCTGCCTCATCCTTAAAGTGGGCCAGGTCGCCGATAACAAAGATGTTCTGCCATTGCGGCAGCCGGCAGTGGTCATCCACCATAATGCGTCCGATACGATCGGTTTCCGCCGCGGCCCCCTGTTGCACAATACGGGAGGCGTCGCCGGCCGTAACACCCGCCGCCCATAAAACGGTGCGGCTCTCCAGCCGTTTTTCCCCTTCGGGACTCTTAATCTGTACATGGCGATCATCGAGATCCACCACGGTACTGTTCAGATGAATGCGCACATTGAGCCGCTCCAGTTGTTCCCGCGCCTTGCGGGAAAGTTTTTGGGGAAAGGATTTAAGCAGACTGTGGTGGGCTTCCACCAGGTGAATTTCCGTCAACAGGGAATTGACCCGGCGAAAATCCCGTAAAATGGTTTGGTAAGCCAGTTCGGCCAGAGCCCCGGCCAACTCCACTCCGGTGGGGCCGCCGCCAACGATGACAAAGCGTTGCCAGGCGCAACGTTCCTGTTCATCATCGCTCCACTCGGCCTGCTCAAAGGCATACATGATCCGCTTGCGGATGCGCAGGGCGTCTTCGATGGTTTTCAGTCCCCCGGCATATTTTTCCCACGCGTCATGACCGAAATAATGATGCCGCACGCCGGTGGCCACAATCAGTGAATCGTATGCAAAGCGGCGTCCTCCGGCCAGGATAAAATTTTCTCCGGCATGAATCTCCTCGAGCGGGGCCTGAATCACGCGGATGTTGGGGGCATGGGCAAAGGTGGCCCGGATGGGTGAGGCGATATCACCCGGGGAAAGACCGCCCGTGGCCACCTGATAGAGCAGCGGCTGAAAGAGATGGAAATTACGACGGTCGATCAGGGTGACGTCCACTTCGCGGTTGGCCAGGCCGCGCGCGGCGTACAAGCCGCCAAAACCGCCGCCGATGATGATAACTTTATGCATTTGTGATATCCCGCTTTTCTGGTATAGGATTAACTTGGTCCGGCTTAGAGATCGTTTATGGAGGAAGCATGGAAAATTAGACGGAGCTTCCGGCAGACGGATATCTTTTTACCGGCCATGCTTAATTTACGGAACATATTTATAACGATTCCTTCAATTCCGGAAGACAAAAGACGGATGTTGGGGAATATTAAGGCCGGGTCTATACAAACCGCTATGTTGGCGCGATTTGCGCCCCTGCCAAGAAGAGACTGTCAGACTTTTTGAATGCTTTTCAGGGGGGCTGTTAACTTCTTCCCACGGTTTTATACGCGGGAAATAAAAACCCGCAAATTAAGACCCAGGGCTTTAACATAATTCCTTAAGGTGGACAGGCGTATATCTTCCGAGTGGTTTTCCATGCGCGAGATGGCGGATTTTTTTGTGTTAAGCCTGCGGGCCAGTTCTTCCTGTGTTA
>JALTKX010000221.1 GCA_027006055.1 Calditrichia bacterium
CAAAAGAACCAAAAGCATTCGCGGAATTTTATCTCCTTACCATGACTTCATTCCCTGCCAACCGCTCACCCGAAAATTCCGCCTTTTTCTCTTAGGCAGTGAATACTCTCTTAAGACTTACTCACACAAAGCCACAAAGACGCAAAGAAGTGATTTTTACCTTTGAAGTCCCCGAAAAACAGCCAATGATTTGGAAAACCTTATCTCCCTTTTACAAACCTTAGTAGAAAAAAGGCTCCTAAAATGAAACAACCTTATTGACACCCCGTGTCTTGCAGGTCCTTTTATACATCACACCAAGACACAAAGGTCTTGTACTCCCCTCTCCTGAGCGAGGAGAGGGGGCGGGCCTGCCCCCGCCCAAGGCGGGCAAGACTGCCTCTGGCGGGGGTGAGGTGGCAAAAGAACCAAAAGCATTCGCGGAATTTTATCTCCTGACCATGATTTCATGCCTTACCAACCGGCAGCCTCAGCCATCTTTTTGTATTTTTTATTTCTTCATTTGTCATTATTCATTTGTCATATTATAGGTTCTGCCTATAGTGTTCATAGGTTTTGGCAATCCCCTCGCGCAGGGAGGTTTTGGCCTGCCAGCCCAGGGAGCTTAAGCGGCTGACGTCCAGCAGCTTGCGCGGCGTTCCGTCGGGTTTGCCGGTATCGTATTTCAGCTCCCCCTCAAAACCGACAATCTCCCTTACCAGCAGGGCCAGCTCGCCAATGGCGATATCCTCTCCCATACCGACATTGACAAAGGGGATCTCATTGTAATTTTGCATTAGGAAGAAACAGGCGTCGGCCAGGTCATCCACATACAGGAATTCGCGGCGCGGCTTGCCCGTGCCCCAAATCTCCACAAAAGGGGCGCCCGTTTCCCGGGCTTCATGGAATTTCCGTATCAGGGCCGGCAGAACATGGGAATTATTCAGATCGTAATTATCGCCGGGACCATACAAATTAGTGGGCATGGCCGAGATAAAATTGACGCCATATTGCTTGCTGTAGAACTCGGCCAGTTTCATGCCGGCGATCTTGGCCACGGCATAAGCCTCATTGGTCGGCTCCAGCGCGCCGGTCAGCAGATACTCCTCCTTCAAGGGCTGCGGCGCCATTTTGGGATAGATACAGGAACTGCCCAGGAAAAGGAGCTTCCGCACCCCGGACTGATATGCGGCGTGGATGATATTGGCCTCGATCATCATATTCTCATAGAGGAACTGAGCCGGGTAGGTGTTGTTGGCATGGATGCCGCCTACTTTTGCCGCTGCCAGGAAAACGTATTCCGGCTGCTCTTCACGGAAAAAACGCTCCACTTGATCCTGGCGCAGCAAATCCAGCTCGTTGCGTGTTTTTAGTAAAAGACGGTTGTACCCTTCCGCTTTCAATTTACGGACGATGGCCGATCCAACCAGTCCGCGGTGACCGGCAATGTAAATTTTAGATGTTGATTCCATGTTTATTTCCTTTTAAGGTTTACATTTTTCATGATGGCTAACCCGGGGTTGGGCGTCTGTCTTTCCGGCCTTGAGCCGGAATCCAGTCCGGTGGCGTGGTCGGTTAGACAGGGTTGGTATGGGGAACGTAAGTTGTTTCGTTTTTATTCATTGTTTTGATGCACGGGCATTATCGTGATATTTCATCATACAGATCATGCCAATAGGGGTTCATTTTTTCTATCAGTTGAATTTTCCAAAGCCGTTTCCACTTTTTTATTTGCTTTTCACGTTTTATGGCTGCTGTTATTGAATAGAAAACTTCATAAGAGACCAGCATATATACTTTATACCTTTTGGTAAATCCTTCGTGGATTCTGTGTTTATGTTCACTGACCCTCCGGGCAAGATTGTTGGTAACGCCGATATATAGGGTGCCGTTTTTTTGACTGGCCATGATATAAACATAGTACGTTTTCATCATGTATTAACTTATGAACCGAGGATGGGATTTTAAGTATTTTTTAGGTTGTATTTTTCCTTTATTGGGCCCGAATCCGTACCAATGATGTGGCCGGGCGTCTGTCATTCCGGCCCTGAGTCGGAATCTAGTCCGGTGGCATGGCCGGGTTGGCGTTGTTGTTGGCGTGGGTAGGGTTAAGGGTTTTCATGGTGCTTTTTCCTCTGGATTCCTGCTTCCGCAGGAATGACGGATGGGCGCAGGAATGACGAAGGAGGCGGGGCGCTTACTGCCCTGCCATCTTCTGTTCCATACGCGCTTTATTCAGGTCCGCTTCCACCATGATGTCAACCAGACGGCTGAAGGTAACCCGCGGTGACCAGCCCAGTTCCTCACGCGCCCGCGTGGCGTCGCCAATAAGAAGATCCACTTCCGTAGGCCGGTAATAATTGGGATCAATACGCACCACTGTATCCCCTTTTTTCAGGTGCGTATCCCCTTCCACAGCGGACACAATACCGACGGTGTGCACATTTTCGCCTTGCCATTCGAGGGATACACCGAGTTTTTTAAAAGCCTGTTCGGTGAATTCGCGCACGGTATGGGTTTCCCCTGTGGCCAGCACATAATCTTTTGGTGTTTCCTGTTGCAGCATGCGCCACATCCCTTCCACAAACTCCGGCGCGTATCCCCAGTCGCGCTTGGCGTCCATGTTGCCCAGATAGAGGGTTTTCTGCAATCCCAGAGCTATACGCGTCACCGCCCGGGTGATCTTGCGGGTCACAAAGGTTTCTCCGCGGCGGGGCGACTCATGGTTAAACAGGATGCCGTTGCAGGCATACAAACCGTAAGCCTCGCGATAGTTAACCGTAATCCAGTAAGCGTAAAGCTTGGCCACGGCATAGGGGCTACGCGGATAGAAGGGGGTTTTTTCCGTTTGCGGGATCTCCTGTACCTTACCGTATAGCTCCGAAGTGCTGGCCTGATAAAAGCGCGTATCCAGACCGGTTTCCTTGATGGCATCCAAAAAACGCAGCGTACCGGTGGCGTCCACCTCGGCGGTGTATTCGGGCACCTGAAAGGATACCCCCACATGGCTTTGCGCGGCCAGATTGTATATCTCCACCGGCTGCACCTTTTCCAGAATACGGTTGAGGTTGGAAGAATCGGTCAGGTCGCCGTAATGCAATACCAGCTTGCGCGGCTCATCATGGGGGTCCTGATAAATATGTTCCAGGCGTTGCGTATTAAAGGAACTGGCACGACGGATGATGCCATGCACCTGATAGCCTTTCTCCATCAACAATTCGGTGAGATAGCTGCCATCCTGTCCGGTGATACCGGTGATTAAAGCTTTTTTCATGTACGATACCTCATAAAAAACATGATTTGTAAATTTTGATTTTTAGTTGATATTTCC
>JALTKX010000222.1 GCA_027006055.1 Calditrichia bacterium
ACGCAGACCACCAGCGAGCATGGCGAGAGCGTCACCTGGCATTTCCAAAACTGGAGCGGCACGGACGTCACCTTTCAAAATGCCTCCGCTACCGAAACGCCGGTGGTCTTTAACGCTTCGGGCGCCGTGGCCGAGGCCATCTATAAAGGCCATCTGGTCAGCAACCAGTCCCGCGCCAGCGGCTATAACAACGGCCGGCGGGTTGTGCGCAGCTACAATGGCAAATCCTTTATGGTCTATGACGATGATAACAGCATTTATTTCACTTCCTCCGATGACGGCGTTACCTGGTCCGAGGAACAAAAAATAAGCGCGCCGGGCGAGATATGCATGAATCCTTCCATAGCCTTTATGCCCTTTGACGCCCATATCACCTGGTACAATGCCAGCCTGAAACAAATTCAATATATAAAGTACGACGCCTCGACCAATACCTGGGGAACGGTTAATAATGTTACACCCATAAATTCTGATAACAATGTAAAACCGCAACCGGCCATCGCCGTTGCCGAGTTGGAAAAAGTATTCATCGCCTATAACCGGCAAAAATCCTCATCCGGCAGCGCGTCGGAAATTTTAATTTTTTACCAATCCCAGGAGGGCGGCGCGTGGTCAAACATTCTCGGCCCCTTTAACGGGAAAAACCCTTCCGTCAGCGAATACAACGGCGAAGTGGGTCTGGTTTGGGAAAACAACAACAACATCTATTTTAAAAAGCGCGCGGAGTCCGGTTCCTGGAGTTCCACGGTGCAGGTCAACCCCAACGTGCCCTATATCTGGTCGGAAAGCCAGCCTTCGCTCTCCTACAGCGCGGGCGTGGCCCATATCGTCTGGCAGGGCATGGAGGAAGACCAGGATGCGGAAATAGAAATGTTAACCGGTTATCACAGAACATATAATACCTCGAATAACACCTTAGGTCCCTTGGAGAACATGCCTGCTCATGGGAGTGAATCACTAAAGGACCTTAGTATTTCAACCCTTAGCGGTAATGGGAGTGACTATACTATTTTTTATGACAATGAAGGTACCATTACCAAACTGGCCAAAACCGGTTCTTCCATCAGTGAAACCAGCTACGGCAGCGGCCGCTATGCCAATATCACGGACAAGGGACGCGATCTGGCCCTGTGGACCAAATATACCTCCGCGCCCTATATCCTTAAGCCGCTGTATAACTCCGGGGGCTTTTCCAAGCTGGCCGGAAGCGCCGGGGATGACTCCAGCCGTAGCGTCAGCCTGCATAAGCGTTTCAGCTTCGATCTGGACGGCGCCTTTATCGCCGTGGAGCTGACCGGCAGCCGGGTCAACAGCGCCGAGGCGCTCTATGAGCAGGAGCAAAGCAGCAGTAACAGCCTCTACTTCAGCGGCGAGGATGATATCCGCCTGAGCTGGAAGGTGAGTTACCTGGATATTCCCGAAGGATTCGATACCTCCGGGGAATTGCTGTCGGTGTGGCTGGTACAGGGCGACAAGCGCTCCCTGCTTAAAGCCTACAGCATTGCCGACTTCGGCGATCCTGAAAATCGCCGGGTCATCGATGACCTGGTCTATTTTGCCCGGGAGGATAAAAACGCCCGTCTGGAGATCGATTTTGGCGACAGGCCGGCGTTGGTAAGCAATCTGTTGCAGGCGGAAAAGGAGAACGCTTCCTTTGCCAAGAGCAGCTTTGAAAGCGCTTCCGAGGTTACCCCGGAACGCTACTTTCTCAATGCCAACTATCCTAACCCCTTCAATCCGATCACGCATATTGCCTTTGGTTTGCCGCAAAGCGCTCCGGTGCGGCTGGAGGTGTTCAACCTGTCAGGTCAACGCGTGGCGCTGTTGGTGGATAAAACCCTGGCGGCGGGCCGTTATGACGTGGCCTTTGACGGCTCGGGCCTGGCCAGTGGCACCTATATCTACCGCTTGCGGGCGGGTAACGCCTTTGTGCAAAGCCGCAAGCTGCTGTTGGTGAAATAGAACCCTCCTGCTATTATCGATCCCGGCTTCGGCCGGGATTTTTTTTTAGCGTCATTCCGAACATAGTGAGGAGTTTTTTTTCGGGTAGGCCCCACCCCCGGCCCTCCCCGACTTTCGGGGAGGGGAGTAGGGTATGGGTAAAAGGTTAACCCCCGGATACATCCAGGTGGGGCGATGGGAGGTGAATATTGCCTCCAGATCCGTTTTAGTGGAATCGGGTATGAACGAACACCTATTACCAGGATTTGGTTTTAACGCTGCCCTTTAGCCGCTCGGTCAGGTTGGGAACTCTTCCCCCGGCCCCTTCTCTTGCGAAGAGAAGGGGGGAAGGTCATGGGTGGGATAAAATTTTATTGGTTTTGTCGGATAGGTTGATACCATGTGGCGGTAAAGGTTTTCTCGTTGCCGCGCTTCCCGAAATGACGGTTGGCCCGCCCCCTCCCCGAGCTTCGGGGAGGGGGGTAGTGTAAGGGTAATGGTAACCCCCGGATTTATCCGGGTGGATGTAAGAGACGCGGAATTCCCGCCATTCGTTTCAACGGATTCGGGTATGGAGGAACCCCTTTAGATAGACTTTGGTTTTAACGCTGCCCTTTAGCCCTCCGGCCAGCTTGGGAACTCATCCCCCGGCCCCTTCTCCTGCGAAGAGAAGGGGGGAAGGTCATGGGTGGGATAAAATTTTATTGGTTTTGTCAGATAGGGTGATACCGTGCGGCGGTAAGTATCTCTCGGCGCTGCGCTTCCCGAAATGACGGATGGCCCGGCCCCGCCCCGAGCTTCGGGGAGGGGAGGAGTGTATGGGCGAAAGGCGGTAACACCCGGATTCATCCGGGTGGGATGGAACAGACGTGGAAGTCCTCCCTATCCGTTTCAACGGATTCGGGTATGAAGGAACCCCTTTAGATAGACTTTGGTTTTAACGCGGCCCTTTAGCCTTCAGCCAGCTTGGGAACTCATCCCCCACCCCTTCTCTTGCGAAGAGAAGGGGGGAAGGTCATGGGTGGGATAAAATTTTATTGGTTTTGTCAGATAGGGTGATACCGTGCGGCGGTAAGTATCTCTCGGCGCTGTGCTTCCCGAAATGGCAGAAGGGCCGCCCCCACCCCAACCCCTCCCCGAGCTTCGGGGAGGGGAGAATACATGGCAAAACGCTAAACTTCTCTATCCGTTTTAACGGTTTGTGTATGAAGCGTTGGGCCTTTTGAAGCACTTCATTTTCACCTTACCGTAATGTTTATTTAAATTTAACGACTTATTGCCCAATGATTTATAGACGTTGTTGCAGGTAGTTTTTCTTTTTCCATTTCATAAATATTATT
>JALTKX010000223.1 GCA_027006055.1 Calditrichia bacterium
GGGTGATCCTCTCCGAATGTATCGGCCGCACCAACTGGTCGCCCCTAAGCGGCATGACGCTGATCGCCGTGACCATCCTGATTATTATCTCCAGCGGCCTGTCGGACGACGCGGCCATCATCTCCTCGCTGCTGGTGGGCGCCGCCGCCTGCGTGGCCATGTCCCAGGCCACCGACATGATGATGGACCTGAAAACGGGCTACCTGGTGGGCGCCACGCCGCGCATGCAGCAGATGGCTCAGTTTCTCGGCGTCTGGATCGGCCCCATCGTCATTATGGGTTTGATCTATGTGCTGCACGGCGCTTACGGCATGGGGAGCGAAAAACTGCCCGCGCCGCAGGGACAGGCCCTGGCCAGCATGATCCAGGGCATTTTGGGTGGCGACGTGCCGGTGGATAAATATGTGGCCGGCGCCGGCATTGGGGCCATGCTCAGTGCCACGGGCATTGGCGGCCTGGGCGTGCTGGTGGGGCTGGGCTTTTACCTGCCCTTCAATATCGTTTTAACCTACAGTCTGGGCACCCTGCTGCGCGAGATCACCGACCGCAAGATGGGCAAGGAGTGGAGCGAGCAGTTCGGCATACCCGCCGCCGCCGGTTTGATTGTGGGCGAAGCGCTGGTGGGCGT
The DNA here is from genome assembly GCA_027006055.1 of Calditrichia bacterium. Taxonomy (GTDB): domain Bacteria; phylum Calditrichota; class Calditrichia; order Calditrichales; family J004; genus J004. Next base: position 629 of record JALTKX010000223.1, read on the forward strand.
CGGCTTTGCCATCTACTTTATCGTTCACGGAATGGGGGTGTAAGATGAAAACAATCGGATATATCCTGATCAGCATCGGTTTTGTCGTCTCTTCGCTTTTCGCCTCCACCCAACTGGAGGGCAATTGGGGCTGGTTTACGCTGAGCCTGCTGGTGTCCGTGGCGGGCATATTCCTGGTGCGCTCCACCGAAAGCAAGGCCGCCCTGCACGAAGATACCCTCAACGCCAACCTGCAAACCATCCGCGACAGCCTCAGGGAGATCATTAATCATGTGGAAGCGATCAAAAACAATATCGACGAAAACAATCCCCAGGCCGTACACCTGGAAATCGACAAGCATCTGCCACATCATCTGAATGCCTTTGTGGAGGCGCGTAAGTCGATCGGGCACATGTTCGGTTTGCAGGTTTATGCCGATGTGATGAGCTTTTACGCCACGGGCGAGCGTTATCTGAACCGGGTCTGGTCGGCCAGCACGGATGGATATATCGACGAGGTGACCGACTACATCGCCCGCAGTCAGCAGCAGTTTGAAGAGGCCCTCGGCGTGGTGGAAAAACTCTAACGTTTGAGTTAAGCTGAAAATTGCCGCCCGGAGAGGCGGCTTTTTTATTTCAAATTCTTGTCCGCTTTATTCTTTTATTTTTTCCACTTTTTCGCTGAAGGCGATGCCGTGTTCTTTAAGTTCCCGCAACACAGGCTGGTAAATAGCAGGATGGGTGGGGATGTGGCAGCCGGTCAGCGGCAGTTCATGACGCATGAGCAGTTTGGCCACGATGGCCGCCGGCAGACCGACGGTTTTGGACATGGCCGTATAGCCGCCGCGCTCGCCGTTATGGATCATGGAGGCGGTATGCCGTTCCTTTATGTCACTACCGGGATACTCCACGCGCATGCGGTGTACCAGCACCACCATGTCGCGCGCTTCCGGAGTCAGCTTCAGCTTTTGATTAATCAGCCAGGTCATGGCTTCGGTGGAGGTTTCCACATCCACGCCGATCTTTTCGGTGGAAAAAAGGCCCAGCCAGCGCAGGTTGGACATGATCGCTCCCGTGGGACTCAGGCCCAGATAGTTGGCCGTGCGCTCCTCGATGGTGGCGCCGCTGGCCTGCATGGGCAGAAACATTTCGGTCAGCTCCGCCCAGCTGTAGCTTTTCAGGTCGGGAATGATCTGTTCTTCATTGGGCAGGCCCAGACGCACAATCTGGAACCAGGTTTCACTCCAGCCGGGGTAGCGCAGGGTACCGCGGATAACCGTCTCGGCGCTTTCAAAGCCATACAGGCTTTTGTAGTTCAGCGAATCACGATTGGGATAGGCCTCCATCACGCCCAGGCCGTCCACTTCCATGTTCCAGGAGTGTAAAAAGACATAGTGGTGGGGGATGATCTTTATCTTGCCGTTTTTTAGATATTGCGCGCCGCTTTCCCCGGCCATTACCACATTGCGCGGGTTCCAGCTGATTACATATTTAAGGGGATTGATCAGCGAGTCCAGCGCCGGCAGGCCGCCGCCGTAGGACTCAAAGGATTTGACCACGCCCTCTTTTTCTCGGATGGAATCGATCATGGCCGCCGCCGCCATATGGTCGATGCCGGGATCAAGGCCGATTTCCGTGAGGATGAGCAGCCCCTTGCGCTGGGCGTCCGTTTCCAGGTCGCGTATGCGCCGCCCCTCGTAGGAAACGGAGATCATATGAGAGTTGTGGTGCACACATTCCAGGGCCACCATCTCCTGAAACATGGGGGCCAGCATGTTAACCACCACGTCCGCCTTGGAAATCTGGCTTTTGCGCATCTCGGAGTCGTTGATGTCAAAGCGCAGGGCCAGGCCGCGGGGGTGGTTTTTTATCCGCGACTGAGCCAGTTTCAAGTCCCGGTCACCCACGGTGACAAACCAATTGTTTTCCTCTGCATTGTCCAGCAGATATTTAATAAGGAACGGGCTGCTTTGTCCCGCGCCCAAAACCAGAACATTCCGGGTCATCTTTAAAATCCTTTCAAAAGTGCGTTGTCAAAATGGTCGGTTGATTAATGATAAAAATTACGTACCCAGCGGTGGTTTTTCATTTTATCCAAAATGTCACCGGGCAGGGCCCCTTTTTCCGCGGCGGCCAGGTTGGCCAAAAGGTTCTTTTCCCGCCGCATGCCGGGGATAACGCTGGTCACCGCCTCAAAGCTGAGGCAATAACGCAGGGCGGCCTCGGCCACGTTGTCGCAACAGCCGTCGATATCCTGTTCGATCTTTTGCACCCGTTCCCACACCTGTTCCTTGCGGTCATCCTTAAAATAGTTGTGGCGCCAGTCCCCTTCGGGGAATTCCGTGCCGGGACGTATGGCGCCGGTCAGCGCTCCTTCGTCAAAGGGCACGCGGGCGATGATACTGATGTTGTTTTCCAGGCAAAAGGGGAACAGTTCGTCGGCCGGGGATTGGTCGAAAAGGTTAAAGATCACCTGAAAGCTGTCAATCAGACCGGTCTTGCCCGCCTCGATGCCATTGGTCGGCTGGTGGTCGTTGATGGAGATGCCGAAAAAGCGCACCTTGCCCTGCTCCTTCAGTTTTAGGATGGCTTCCTTCCACTCATCCTGGCGCGCCCATTCATCGTTCCAGACGTGAAACTGCTGCAGGTCGATATAATCGCGGCGGAAATTGCGCAGACTTTTTTCGGTCATTTCAATAATATGATCGGTGGGGAAGGACTCCTTAAGGGTCGATTCCTTTTTAGCCGGCCATTCGAACTTTTTGGAGGGGATTTTGGAGGTCAGAAAGAGGGTCTGCCTGCTTTCCCGTTCGGCGCGGCCCAAAAGCTGCTCGCTGTGGCCCCTGCCGTAAACATAGGCCGAGTCAAACAAGGTAATGCCCTTGTCGATGGCCAGGTGCAGCGTTTTCAGCGATTGTTTATCGTCGGCGCCCATCCACATGTGCTTACCGATACCCCAGGCGCCATAGCCCAGGCGGCTTACCTGCTGATCCGATTTTGCAAAAGATCTGTATTCCATGGTTCTACCCCGTATTAAAACGATCCGTAAAGTTACTGGTTTGAACGCATTAAGTAAAAAGTTTTTATTAACGGGGAACGTGACTGTTCAAAGAGAGGCCAAAAGGGCTATTTGTCTTTTTTTTGGGCCATAAAGGCGCCGGTGGAAAGAAAGGTCAGCTCAAAATTACCGTCATTTTTCAGGGCGCGGAAACGGCCGCGGCTTTCCTGTTTTTTTTGCTCGTGGTACACCTCGGCAAAATCGATGACCGAAGCACGGCCTCGCAGGGTTTCCGGAGGCAGGGGGTCAAAGAGGATCAGCACTCTGTCGTTCGGGATGGTGTGCGCCCCGGTGTAAATCATGATGGGGTCGTCGTTGTCGGCGCCTTCCTCATAAAGGGCGTGGGGTAAAAAGGTCTCCTGCTTCCAGCTCCAAAGCAGCAGGTTCATCTTGTTGGCCGTGGATTTTTGTTCGGTATACAAGGCGATGCGCCGGCCCTCTTCATACAGTTTTTCGATGACGTCACAGGTCAGGCGCTCCTTGGCGGCCATTTTCAGCTCAAGAAAAAGTACGGGCGTCATCAAAAGCGCTGCCCCAGTTCCAGGCGGATATCGACCATGGAGTGATCCTGCCGTTCGCCCAGTTTTTCCGAAAAGGGCATAAAGCGGTACTGAAATCGAAAGCCGAAATAGGTCTTGCCCTCGTCACCGGCGTCGATGCCGAAGCCGATCAGGGCGCCCGGCGCCCACAGATACTGGTTTTTCAGGGGAACGTCGGCGGCCGTTTCCGGGAAGTTCATGCCAAACACGGGCCCCGCGCCCGCGGTGATAAAGGGCCGGAACTGATCGGCAAAGTCATGGGGAAAGAGGCGGTACTTTGCCGTAACCATTAAATCCAGTATAAAAACATTGTTGTTTTTTCCGATGGAAATATAGCCGTAGTAAGGATCGTAGTACTCAAATTGTGTTTTATCGCGGATCAGCAGGATATCAAAGGCGGCGCCGACATGCAGAAAGGGCAGGATGTTGTCCACGGGTACTTCGTAAAAACCGCCCAGACCCGAGCCGGTTTCGACCAGGCTGTAGGCCAGGCCGCGCTGTTTTTTTATGACGGGCTCGGGGTCCTTCTCCACCAGATCATCAAGCTGCTGGGCCTGGCTTAGGAGAGGGATCACTAAACCGATCATAATCAACCACTTAGTCATCATTGTTCCCTTCGGCAGATTTTTTATATAGTCTATTGATCAAAGAGACCGGATGCAAGACCTCCGGCTGAAAAGCTGATCTTTTATTCCCATAGGCTAACTGAATCAGGCACCCGGGGTTCCCCGTAACCACGATATCGGCGCCGGTTTTTTTCAGATTATCCATTTTGCGGTCCAACAGGATCATGGAGGCCTCGAAATGGGTGATATTGTATACCCCGGCGCTGCCGCAGCACCAACTGGCCTCGGGCAGTTCCACGTAAGAGACGCCGGGAAGCTGTTTAAGAACCCGGCGGGGCGCTTCCTTGATTTGTTGGGCGTGGCTCAGGTGGCAGGGCTCGTGATAGGTGACGCTTTTATTGAGAGGTTTTTCCGGCGCGACAAAGCCGTTCTCATCCAGAAACTCCATGACGTCGCGGGTGTTTTGGGCAAACCAGCGGGCCTTTTCGGCCCAGGCGCTGTCTCCGGCCAACAGCTGATCGTATTTTTTCATAAACGATCCGCAACCGGCGGCGTTGATGATGATCTGATCCACCCGGCCGTGAAACATGTCGATCAACTGGCGGGCCAGCTCTTTGGCCGTGGCCGTATCGCCGTTGTGCCCGGCCACGGAGCCGCAGCAATTTTGATCCGGCGGCAGGTACACCTCGTAGCCGTTGCGGGCCAGTACCTCCTGGGTATCGCCATTGACCGAGCTGAAAAAGATATCCTGCACGCAGCCGCTGACGATGCCCACGCGCATTTTGGCTTTTTTCTTTTTGTCGGCGGAGGCCAGGGAGACCGGCGGACGTTTCATGTCCACATCGGGCATCAGCCGGTGCCACTCGCGCAGTTTTTCGGGGAAAAGATGCAGAACGCCGCTCTTTTCCACCAGAAATTTCAGGCCGCTTTTTTGATAAAGGGCCATGGCCATGCCCAGGGCCCGCAGCCGTGACTGTTTTGTAAACAACCAGCCGAGGGTCAGCCGCTTAAACCAGTGTACCCGGCCCTCTTTTTGCTGATGGAGATAAATCTCTTCCCGGGCGTGTTCCAGCAGGTCGCCGTATTGCACGCCGGCGGGGCAGGCGCTTACGCAGGCCTGGCAGTCCAGGCAAAAGTCCAGCGCCTCCATATATCCGGCGCTGATATCCATCTGCCCGTCGGCCACGGATTTCATCAGCCGGATACGGCCGCGGGGCGAGTCTTTTTCGCGCCCGGTGATGCTGAAGGTGGGGCACACCGGCAGGCACAGGCCGCAGTGCATGCAATTTAACAACTGATCATAATTGGCGGAATGTGACATAGGGCTATGAAAAAATCTTTCCTGGGTTGAGAATATTGTTGGGGTCCAACGCCTTTTTGATGGAACGCATCACCTGCATTTCCGGGCGGCTCATCATCTTTTCCAGATATTTCTTTTTGGCCAGCCCCACGCCATGCTCTCCGGTGATGGTGCCGCCCAGGCGCAGCGTCTCTTCATACAGTTCGTCAAAAAAGAGCTCCACCCGTTCCATTTCATCCTTGTCGCGTTCGTCGGTTAAAACCGTGGGGTGCATGTTGCCGTCCCCGGCATGACCGAAGTTACCGACCATCAGATTGTATTTTGCGGCCAGCCCGGTCACGGTGTTTACCAGCCGGGCCAGCTCGGAGCGGGGCACGGTGGCGTCTTCCAGGATGGTGGTGGGGCGGATGCGGGCCAGGGCGGAAAAGGCGGCCCGTCGCGCGGTCTTTAAACGGTCGGCCTCGGCGTCGTTCCTGGCCACTTTTATTTCCGTGGCCTTGTTGCGCTTTAATATCTCTTCCATTTTCGCGGATTCATCCGCGACCTGGCCGGGATGACCGTCACTTTCCAGCAACAGCAGCGCGCCGGCGTCCGTGGGCAGGCCGATATGGGCAAAATCCTCAACGCAGCGGATGGTGGTGGCGTCCAGAAACTCCATGGTGCAGGGGATGATATGGGCGGCGATGATATCGGAGACGCTTTGGGCGGCCTGCTCCAGGGAGTCGAAAAGGGCCAGCATGGTTTTGGAGGCGGCCGGTTTGGGAATGAGCTTTAACAGGACGCGGGTGAAGATACCGAGCGTGCCTTCGCTGCCCACAATCAGATCGCGCAGATTGTATCCGGCCACATTTTTTACATTCTTGCCGCCGTTCATCATCACCGTGCCGTCGGGTAAAACCATCTCCACGCCCATCACATAGTCGCGCGTAACGCCATACTTCAGCCCGCGCAGGCCGCCGGCGTTTTCGGCCACGTTTCCGCCGATGGTGCAAATGGCCTGGCTGCCGGGATCGGGCGGGTAAAAAAGGCCCTGTTCCTGTACCGCCCGCTGAAAATCCTGCGTGCGCACACCCGGTTGTACCCAGGCGGTCAGGTTGGCCTTGTCAATTTCCAGAATGCGGTTCCAGTCGCTCATCAGGATGACCACCGAACCCCTGACGGGGATGGCGCCTCCACTGAGGCCGGTGCCGGAGCCGCGGGGCACAACGGGAAAACCCTCCCGGTTGGCCAGCCTGAGAATGGCGCTGATCTGCTCCGCGGTTTCCGGGATGACCACCGCCTCGGGAAGCTGCTGTAACAGGGGCGTGCCGTCATAGGCATAGCTGAGCATGTCTTCCCGGGAGGTTAACACCTTTTCCGGAGTGATAATCTTTTTAAGTTCGTCGATGGCGTTTTTCATGATTGACATTTTTTTAAATAAAACTTACCTGTTTCGTCCCCGAATTTACATAAAATGAGCAGCAAAAAGTCGACATTTTTAAAGGTTTTTTATTTGATATTTGCCGTATCAAGGCAATAGGCTTGATGTTTGTATATTCTGTAAATTGAATTTGGTTATCGGTCACAATCGGGGGCTGTGGCAAAAAAAATCCCTTTTCACGGAAATATGAAAAGGGACGGAAGTGGGTTGACATTTTTTACACCTATCTGAAAACCGCCTTTATCGCCCCCCAGGTTCTAAACAAACCGGATATGTTGGGCAGGACATTCATGGTTGTGGTTTCGGCGATCACATCGCCGGTGGGCGACAGGCAGGCGACTTTATAATAAAGTACGTTGGTGCCCTTAAAAAGCACATCGTTGTCGATATATTCGTAACGATAGCCGGGGCCCTTGGCGGAAATGGTGGTCAGCTCGATAAAGGTTTTATTATCCATGCTGCGTTTAACCACAAAGGATTTTATGCCGTCTTCCTTACTTGTAACCCAGCTAACCACCACCTTATTGGCTTCGGGCTGGGCGCTATATTCCGAGAATACAACATCGCCGCCGGCCAAAAGGGGTAAAATCATCAGGGCTGTAAGAATAAACTTTTTCATAATAGTGGCATGTGTTCCAATATGGCGTAATTTACAATATTCTGTATTTGAATCAAGTTTTAATGGGCCGCTCCCCGGAGCCGCCCTAACCGTGTCAAGCCTTTGATATATCGTCCCTCCCCCGTAAAAGCTTTAATCCGACGGGGATTTAGTCCGTGCGCGGCGTAATGATTTTTAACTTTGTTAAAATGGTAATATATTTAAACATATGCGCCAACCGAGGAATATAGGGCGGTGGAATTGACTTATATCAGATAACAGGAAATATCGTAAGCAGGGAGTACTTTATGGATGCCAATGCAAAAAAGAGCGCTTTGCGCATGATACCCTATGGTCTTTACGTTCTGATGGCGGAAAGCGCTTCCGGCGCCGTTGCCGCCTCCACGGTAAACTGGGTCACGCAAACATCATTTGACCCGCCGCTGGTGGCCGTGGCCATAAAAAACGGCAGCCAGACCCAGGCCATTGTAAAAGAGACGGGTGTTTTTTCTCTTAACATGCTGGGCCGGGATCAGCAAGGGGCGGCCTTTACCTTTTTCAAAGCGTTGGAGCGTGACGGCAACAGCATCGGCGGTCAGCCGTTTAAGTTGCATGGGTCGGGCGCCCCGGTAATGGAAAATTGTCCGGCCTTTGTGGTTTTGCAGACGCGGGAGATCGTGGAGCGCGGTGATCACCACCTCTTTTTGGCCGAAGTGACGGACGCCGGTCTTAACGGCGATCTGCCGGGTAGGGCGGACGCGCATATATTACGGATGGAAGATTTGGGTGAAAATGTATTTTATGGCGGATAGCCGGGAGGAAACATGTTAAGCGAAAAGATGGTTAAGGCCCTGAATGATCAGGTGCGCGATGAGTTGTATTCGGAATATTATTATCTGGCGATGTCGGCCTGGTGCGAGGAAAACGACCTGCCGGGGATGGCCGCGTTTATGGCCCTGAAAAGCAGCGAGGAGCGCACCCACGCCATGAAGTTGTATCACTATATCCTCGACCGGGGCGGCCGCGTGGTGTTGCAGGCCATTGCCCAGCCCCCTTCGGATTTTAAATCCCATTGTCATATTTTCGAAAGCATGCTGGAGCATGAAAAGCTGGTGACCGGCCTTATTCACAACTTGTATGGACTGGCCCTGGAGGAAAAGGATTATGCCACCCAGGTGATGTTGCAATGGTTTATCGAAGAGCAGGTGGAGGAAGAGAAGGAAGCCACGGAACTGATTCAACAGTGCAAAATGATTGGCGACAGCGAAAGCGCCCTGTTTCTGTTTGATCAAAAGCTGGGTTCAACCTCGCCGGGCGAGGAAACAGCGGCCAACTAAAAAGCAAACAGGGATAAGATATTCCTCTAAGCAAAAACGGCGTCCGCTTTGATTAGCGGGCGCCGTTTTTTTGTAAAAATCAATCACGCCAGGGGATGTCCAGCCCCAGTTCCCTGAGTTTTTCCTCCATCTCCAGCCGCTCGCGGTTGCGCAACAGTTTGCCCTCGCGGTATTTAAGCAGGCCCCACTCTTCCATCTGTTTTTTGGCGCCGCTTTTGTCGCCGCCCGCAATGGCGCGGATTATTTGCGTTTCCAGGGCGGAAAGCCGCCGTGCCTTGAAGCGGTAATCCATAAAGGCTTCCCAGGCCAGGGGCACCCACCGGCTGACAATCTCCTTACCGATAATTTCGGCATAGGCGCGTATTTCATATTGGGCGTGGCTGTCCATGCGCAGGGCCAAAAAGTGCAGCAGGTTGTGCAGGTTGATCTTCCAATAGGCTTCGGTATAGGTGGCCAGGGGTAAGTCCTTGCGCGCCTGTTCGCGGGCCATGCCCCGTTCCAGACGTTTTTCGTACACCCGGCGCATTTCCCGGTGTAGCTCCTTTTCCTCCCGGCTGAACTCTTCGCCCTCGCGCTCGCTAAAAAAACCGGCGCTGCCCTGCTTGTTGCTTTCGGACTGCCGCCGCCATTCTCCGGGCAGCGTTTCCTGCGCGGCGTCAATGGCAATGGAGTAACGCGTGCTGTATTCATTGACCGAGGCGGTGCGGTGCCGTATCCATTGCCGCCAGGCGTCCATGGGGATGCGCAGGTGCAGTTTGATGTCGCACATCTCAAAGGGAGTGGTGTGCAGATGACGCATCAGATAGCGGATCAGGCCGCGGTCTTCGCTGACCTTTTTGGTGCCGGCGCCATAGCTGACCCGGGCCGCCTGCACGATGGCGCCGTCGTTGCCCATATAATCCACCACGCGGATAAAACCGTCGTTGAGGACCTTGAATTTTTTGCCTAAAATAGCGTCCAGTTGCGGCGATGAGCCGCGTGTCAGTTGTTCTTCTTGCACCTTTTTCTCCGACGTCTAAGGGATGGAATTTTGAAAGATAGGATTGAAAGGCTAATTTTAGAAAATTGAGAGATTAAATCCAAACCGGAACAGGTATGAAAAAGAAAGAACGGATCGGACGGATATTGCAGATTCTGGAAGCGGAGTACGGAACAACCGGCACAGCCCTGGATTATGATTCCCCCTTTCAGTTACTGATCGCCACGCTGATGGCCGCCCAGTCCACCGATGTACGGGTCAATATCGTCAATAAAAAGTTTTTCGGCGATCATCCCCGCGCGCGGGATGTGGCCCGGCTGAGCGTGGAAGAGATCGAGTCTTACATAAAAACGGTGGGCCTGTATAAAACCAAGGCCCGTAATATCGCCAAAACCAGTAAAATTCTGGCCGAACAGTATGACGGCGATATTCCGGAAACGCGGGAAGAGCTGGAAAAGCTTCCGGGAGTGGGGCGGAAAACGGCCAATGTGGTTTTAAGCATAGCCAAAAATGTACCGGCCATTGCCGTGGATACCCATGTTTTCCGCGTAAGCAACCGCCTGGGGCTGGCCTCGGCCGGCGATGTGCTGAAAACGGAAATGCAGTTGATGAAGAATATTCCCCGCGAAAAATGGTCGCAGGCCCATCATTGGCTGATTTGGCACGGACGCCGGGTGTGCAAGGCGCGCAAGCCGTTGTGTGCCGGCTGTTCGCTTTTGGAACTGTGTTCCTTTAAGGAAAAAAACGTTTAGGATTCGTCAACAAACAGGGCGTCGCTTTCATGGATCGGTTCATCATCGGTGCGCAGACGGGTGCCGTAGTTTACCGAATTGAGTATCTCGTCCGCCCGCAGATTTTTGGGGAAATAGGCGCCACTGATGCGGGCGCGGTGCAGACTGGCGCCCTCCATTTTGGCAAAACTCAGGTTCACGCCCTTCAGGTTGGTGTTGGCCAGATAGGCGCCGCGGAGGTCGGCATACTTTAAATTGGCGTTTATCAGGTTGCGCCCGCGCAGGTTTACGTTTTGCAGATCATAATCCTTCAGCTCTTTTACCGCTTCGTTAAAAGCCTTGATATTTTCCTTTTTTAAAAACAGATATATTTGACGTTTTTCCATCATTACGCTCCTTATGCTATCCTTCTATCATCGATAGGCGGGCCCTAATGTTTAGCCTGCCCCCCGGCGCCGGGAAAAGTCCGGACAAGATAATTTTCATCTTTTAGGGAAAACATCTATATTTTCGCGTCCCATCCGTCTATATAGGAGAAAATCATATGAAGTCCGTTAGTGGAATTATTGTTGTCATTGTCGTGGTGGTCGGCGGCCTGGCCCTTGTACCGCTTTTTATCAGTCCGGAGGTTTCGGTCTCGCGCTCCGTGGAAATCGACCGGCCGGTGGACCTGGTTTTTAACGTGGTAAAAAACTACGACTATAACGATATGTGGAATCCCTTTCTGCAAAAGGAACCGGGGGCTCAAACCGATGTGGATGGCGAGCCGGGAGAGATCGGCAGCCGCTGGATGTGGTCCGGTGATACCATAGGGCAGGGCAGTCTGACTCTGGTTGCCCTGGAGAAAAACAAGCGCATTGTGGCCAAAACGGAGTTTATAAAACCCATGGTCTTCGAAGCGGACGACATCTGGACCTTCGAGCCGCTTGGGGAAAATAAAACCCGTGTTACCTGGACGTTTAAAGCGGTGATCGATTCCTACTTTTTACGGCTGGGCAACCTGAGCATGGACAGTAACCTGGGGCCTCAGTTTAAGAAGGGTC
>JALTKX010000224.1 GCA_027006055.1 Calditrichia bacterium
CAGGTGATTTTGGATATTAAGGAAAACGGACTGAGTGAAATAAGCTGGAGTGATTTGGCCGATAATGAAAAAACCGCCTTTTCCGGCTATGCCTCGGCCATAACCCTTTCCGCCGGTCTTCGTCTGGAATATTATATTTTACGCCGGGAGTCCGAGGAGGCGCGCATCAGCATCCCCCTTAGCCTTGAGCTCTCATATCACTATAATGTCTTTAGCCTGACAAAAGCGGCCCTGCTTACCTCCGATCCGGGGTCGGAAAGTATCAGCGGCGCGCCCGTTCTGTTGCAAAACGGTTTCCGTATAACTCTTTCTTTCGGCTTTCGCGGAATTCTTAAGGAGACACGGCCGGTTTTTTATAATTGACGCTCTTTTTATCTACTTCGATTCAGACGCCGCGTTGATTATCCGAACTATTGTGGCTGAGTGTTCACGGATAAGGTATACCAGGCCTGAAATAAAAAACGAGAGAACGGCCCAGCTTAAGACTAGCCCCAACACATCCGGGCTGTTAATAATCCAATCCGCCCACATTAAGTTGCCTGTCAGGACAAAGGGCACTACACAGGCCGCTCCGGCCAGAATCGCCGTTTGATATTTAAAAGTACCGTTACGGTTTTTAAGCTTAACAAGCATGTTTAATGCCAAATATCCCAGGGAATTGGACAGCACCAAAAGAAAGCCGAAAAAATTGGCTATATAAAAAGCCTCGCTCAGGCCGCCCCATTTATCAATGTCACCGTTTTTCAATATTAAGATATCTATACTAAAGAACAGGGCGGTGGAAATTGATCCGGATAAAATAAAAAGAAACATCTGCTTAATAAGCTCTTTTAACGCCATCATCGCCTGTGATATACCTGTTTTACTCAATCAAAGTTACTTTTTGCCGTTATGACCGCTCCTTTTTCAACACCTCGTCGATACGGTCATTGTCTTCAACGCCGTGTTCGTCGGTTTTATCATAGCTGCTGCCATAACCCTTGTTTTGACGTATCTGGTTCAACTCGTTTTTCTTGGCATACAGTTCGGCCAGCTTTTGCGGATCGAGCCCCACCAACTGGCATTTACTAACCCAGAAATGCAATTCATCTATCAGCTCGATGCGCACATGATCCCAGTCGATGCTATCCTTATCCTTCCACCATTTCCAGGGCAGCTCCTGCTCCAGCTCTATCGATTCATGAATCTGTGCCCGGTTATAATTGAGTAGCCAGGCCACGCGGTTTTTTATGGTCGCCTTATCCTGACGCTCCTGATCGCACAGTGCATCATAATCCTGCCCGTGGCGTTCGCGCAGGATACGTTTATTCAATTCATACTGCTTTTTAAAAATGTCATCCAACAAACTCATGTCAGCCTCCGTTTTTTGTATCGTTAAAACCGCGGGCCTTAAGTACCAGCCGCGTTTTCAGCTTATGTAAATCTTCTTCCAGCCCCACGGGATATTGATGGGGATTGACAAAGCGTTTTATTCCTTTATGAAAATGTCGCAGCTGTTGCCGGGCGTGTTGGCGCACGCTATGAATATCGGGCGTCTGATAGACACAGCGCCCGGCGCGAAAGACCGGCTTAAGCAGATCCTCATGCTCAAAGGAGGCGTCAAACTTTTTACGGCGGGTGATATCAAAGGGGTCTACAATAACCGGCGTTTCCCCGATGCCCCTTATCTCGTCATAGATGGCGTCTCCGGCATATTCGTCATGTTTTTTATAGCGCCGCACCTGCAACATGCCGGGATTGGATATTTTTACGTTTTGTTCGGAAAGTTTGATTTTATATTCCCACTGCCCTTTTTCCGACTTAAGGGCGTTTAGCTTGTATACTCCGCCCAGGGCCGGCTGATCGTAGGCGGTGGCCAGCTTGGTGCCCACGCCCCACACGGCAATGCGCGCCCCCTGCGCCTTAAGGGATTGAATGATATTTTCATCCAGATCGTTGCTGGCGTAGATGCGGCTTTCGGTAAAACCGGCTTCGTCCAGCATGTGCCGGGCCTGTATGCTGAGATAGGCCAGGTCTCCGGAATCAAGACGAATGCCCATCAGCTTAAAGCCTTTCTTCCTCAACCGTTTTCCCGTTTTAATGGCCTTTTTTACCCCCTCCAGGGTGTTGTAGGTATCCACCAGAAAAACACTGTTATCGGGCAAAACGTCGCCGTAAACGTCAAAGGCTTCCTGCTCGCTTTCAAAGGTCATAATCCAACTGTGGGCATGGGTGCCACGCACGGGGATATCAAACAGACGCCCCGCCAGCACGTTGGACGTGGCCGAACAGCCGCCGATGTACGCGGCCCGGCTGACGGCCAGCCCGCCGTCGATGCCGTGGGCCCGCCTCAGCCCGAACTCCAGAACCGGTTCCTCCCCGGCGGCCTGTACCACGCGCGAGGATTTGGTGGCGATCAGCGATTGAAAGTTGATCAGGTTCAGCAGGGGTGTTTCGATAAGCTGGCACTGGATAATCGGCCCGCGAACGCGCACAAGGGGCTCGTAGGGGAAAACGATGGTGCCTTCCGGCATGGCCTCCACATCGCACTCAAAGCGGATATCGGCCAGGTAGCGCAAAAAAGCCTCTTCAAAAATGGGCCGGTCCTGCTCATCCTTCAGCCCGGCAAGATACTCCAGGTCATCGGCATGAAAGGTAAAGTCCTGCAGGTACTCAATCACATACTGCAAACCGGCGGCAATGGTATAGCCACCGTTAAAGGGGTTGCTGCGGAAATTGAGGCTGAAGACGCTTTCCAGGTCTTTTTTTCCGGACTTCCAAAAACCATAGGCCATGCTGAGTTCGTAAAAATCGGTCAGGAGGGAGAGCGACGTTTTGTAGATATCTTTAAGCATACATTCCTCTATTGGGTCGACCGAAAATAACCAAAGGCCCGGATAATGCCAAACAAATTGTTACGCTTTTGTGGCAATTTCGCCAAACCGGCGGCTTAAGTTGCCCGTCCACGGCAACGGGAGAAACAATGCGCTTTCTTTTTTTATTGACGGTTTATACAACAGCCCTGTCGGCCCAAACGGATTTTGAGCTGTTTCTCGATCTGCTGCGGGACGATGAACAGAAAAAGCTGGCGGCGGTGGAAACCATCGTCAACGGCAGCGATACCAGCCGCTGGGCGGCGCTGGTCGACCTGCTCTATTTTCGGGCCCTGCCCGCCGAAGCTCATGAGTTGATGAATCATGCCGCCGCCGTTGACTACGGCCGTAACTGGCCGCGCTGGATGGAATGGATCGCGCTACGGTCCCAACCCGCCGGCAGGGAGTACCGCCGTTTTAAACAACTGCTGTTCAGCCAGATCGATCCCGCCTTTTCCGCCTTTTTAAATCCGTCCCTGCCCACGGAAATCCGCTGGGAGGAAATCGCCTGGGGCGGCGTGAAAAAAGACGGCATCCGTTCGCTGGACAATCCGCCCATGGTAAGCGCCGCCGAAGCGGATTATCTGCAAGACGGCGAACCGGTTTTCGGCGTGTACATCAACGGAGAGGCCATGGCTTTCCCCTTGCGCATCCTGGACTGGCACGAAATGGCCAATGTGCGCATCGGCGGCGAGCCCGTGGCCCTGAGCTATTGCACCCTGTGCGGCGCGGCCATCGCCTACCTTGCCCGGTTCAACGGCACGGTATACAGCTTCGGCTCCTCGGGGCTGCTTTACCGCAGCAACAAACTGATGTACGACCGCCAGACCAACTCCCTCTGGTCGGCCATGAAAGGTATTCCCGTCACCGGCATACTGGCCGGCAAGGGGGTGAAACTCTCCACCTTTCCCGTGGAACGTACCCGTTGGCGGGACTGGCGGGAGCGTCATCCCGGAACGCGGGTGCTTTCCGACAACACCGGCTTGCGTTCCGTTTATAAGCGCTACAGCGGATATTACCGCTACTTTAACAGTCCGGGACTGATGTTCCCCGTGGCCCAGCGGGACAACCGTCTGCCGGCCAAAAGCTGGGTATACGGCATCAGCCACAAAGGACGTTTTAAGGCCTGGCCCCTGCAAGGCCTTGAAGCGCGCCCCGTGCTTAACGACAGCCTTGCCGGAACAGGCTTTGTGCTGCTGTCCGATCCGGGAGCATTGAGCGTGCGTGTCTATCTGAGCGGCGGGAAAAATTTCAGCGCGGCCGACGGGCAAAGCCTGAGGGACGGACAGGGGCGTCTTTGGCAGGTTCACGACAGCGCCCTGGTGGCGGCCGATGGTGAAAGCCTGCCCCGCTATCCCGGACATCTGGCCTACTGGTTTGCCTGGTATGCCTTTTTCCCGGAAACGGAACTGTATGACGGCGCTCTTTCCCAATAAGCCGGGAGCTTAATCTCCCGGTGAGTTTTTAGGGCCCTTTGCAACCGATGGCGGGCCCGTTACCACGCCATCAGGCGCCGCGCATCATTTTTACCGAGAACCAACCCAGCAAAACCATGATCAGCCCCAGGGCAAGCCAAAGCCAGGCACTGCTTTCAAACAGGGCCGGGCTTTTTTCTTCCTTTTTGGGCAAAGCCCTTTCTTCTCCCGGGGTCAGCGTATCAAGGGCGTCGGGGATATTTTCCTTAAAACGGGCAATATCATAGGAGGGCCTCCGGGCATCGGCGCGGCCGTAACAGAGGTAATAATCCGCCACCTGTGTAACCCGCGTAACCAGAGTGTAGATATATCCCTTTACTTCGGCGGTTACAACATGCAGGGGCGGGTTGTCTCCGTTATTAATGATGATTTTCAGTTTTTTTGCCGTAACGGCGGGAAAGATAAAAACATTTTCCTTTCGGGAATCGAGTATGCCGCCCGCCAGTCGCCGGTAACGATATTTCCAGCCTTGTTCGGTATTAAAGCTGTCCGCCAGATATTTAACCGTCAGCGGACGAAAGTAATCCATACTGTCGACAACGGTAAGTTTAAGAAAACTCACGGGCAGGTCAAGGTTCAGCTCCGCCTCTACGATCGTTTGCCGGACGCCCCTCTCTTGCCTGACCTGTAGGGATTTAAGCTGATAGTCGCGGAAAATGCCCGGGCTGCTTTCTTCGCGGAAAAGCCTTGCGGAGATTAGTCCGGGATCGGCGGCGGCCGGTATAAAGAGCCGGAAATAATGAAAGTCGGATTCCGGAAAAACAATGTCCGTGTATTTAAAAAAGGTGTCTTTGTTTTTCAGGGAAAGAATTCTGTAATCCCGCGTAAGGGTGAACCATTCCCGCTGATCATGACTGCCCTCCATACGAATGCGCCAATCAAAATCGGTCGTTTTAAACCGGGGAGTGATCTGGTTGATGGTCTGTCCCGCATCGTTTTTAAAGGTGTAAAAAAAGCCCTTTTCATTATGGCTGTGGTTGATGGTTTTTAAGGTAAGTTCACGCTCTGCTCGCCGGCCCCGGGAGATGCGTAAAATATAGGGCGCTTCCACGGTATCCCCATTTGCCGTAACGCCCAAAATGCGGATATCGGCCATATCCTGTCGTATCTTCCCAAAAATTCCGTCGGGCAGAATGACCTTATGCCAACCGGGAAGGGCGCCAGGCAGGGGACGCTTGTATTGATATTCCCGGCCCCGCGCGGATAACGCCGCCAGCAAAAGCAGTAGCAGAAGCTTTTTATTCATGGCTTTCATCCCCGATGACGTTTTTATATTTGTTATACAGGAAGGAGCTTATCAGCAGTAACAATCCCAGGATAACCAGCACGATGGTTTTGGCAATCGTATCCAGGGAGGCCAGATCGTAAAAGAGCAGCTTAAGGATGGTAACGGCAAAAACCACCATGGCGGCCAGGCGCAGATGTTTCTTCTTTTTCCAGATGCCGAGGACGATCAACAACAGGGAGTAAAGCCCCCACAGGATGCTCAGGCCCAACATTTCCGGCGAACCGGCGGAAGCGATCTCCATCCAGTTAAGCAGTTCGCTGCTGGCCATCCACAGCAGGGCGCCGTGGATAAACAGATCCGCCGCTTTTATATGCCAGCGTTTCATATACTCCTGCCGCGCGCCATGATGGATGGCATACAGCGCCAGCCCGACAAAGAGCAACGAAACATAGCGGATGCCGATATGGAAGACCCCGCGGTGGTAATATTCGGACAGAGGCTGCTCCAGATAGCTGATGCGGAGCAGGCCGAGCTGATTGAGGCCGGCGGTAAGAAAGATGACAAGGACCAGACCGTTTAATATCTGGCCGGTAACAGCCAAACGGGCAAGACGCAGCTTTTTTATGTTGACCATGGAAAGCAGGGCGGTGAAGAAAAGGCTGTAGTTAATCACCCAGATATTTCTGAAAAGGGGCAGGTCTTCATTATGGATTTGCGAAAGGCCGGCGCTGCCTTCCTGGAGCGGTTTCAGGGCGGAATCAAGATACAGGCGGTTCCAGTAAAATACAATTTCCATACGAAAGGTATTGTACAGACTGATTAAAAAAACGGCGGCAACGAAAACGGAGAGTATGGTTTTCCATTGCCCGCTTATGTTAAAGGCCTGTTTGTTTTTTTCCTTTTGATCCAGCCAGGTGATAAAGCCGAAGGCCGAGGCAAACAGCAGCGAGCTTAAAAGACGCACATTCAGAAAAGGAATCATCTCCGCCGAATAAACGCGCATGTCCCAAAGGTCGGCGACCCTGTTCCAATCCTGGATAATGCTGATAAAAGCCAAAAGCATCAGCGGATAGGAGAGCTTTTCATAAACGCCCGCGGCGCGGGTTCTTCCCAGCCAGAACAACAGGGCCGCCTCGCCCGCCCACAGCAGCGTCACCCAGTTGCCATCCAGTTGCACGGGAATGGCGATGGCGATAAAAACAAGCACCAGCCCGGAGATAAGATAAAAGAGACCTTTATCGCCCGCCCGCCGCCTGTACAGCAGAGCGCTGACGCCGAAATGAATTAGGGCGTTGAGCAGGGTAAAAAGCCCCGACAGTTGTTCCCATCCCTCCCGGCTGTTAAGGATATCATAACCGAAACCGTAAAAGAGAAAGGCATTGCCCAAAAGCATCATAATCTCCTGGCGCCCCGGTTTTATTTTTTCAGGCACCGTGTAAGCCAAAAAGGTAATATAAAAAAGGATAAAGAAAAGCGCGGCAAAGAGCAGTGCCAACCAAAAATGTCCGGCGCTCTGGTAGCGTAAAACAAACCAGGAGCCGTAAATCAGCCAGCTAAGGGAAAAGGCGGTGTAATAAAGCGACTTCCAGCTTTTTCGGAAGGCGATTGACAGAATGCCGATGTTGATAAGGCTCATATAGCTGAACAAAATACCCACCCGGCCCGATCCGTCGCTTAATAAAAAGGGAACGGCGTAGGCGCCCACCAGCCCGACATGGGCAATGACCGCCCGGTTATAGTTTAATGCGGCCAGAACGGTAAAGGCGGTAAAGAGCGTCATCAGTATAAATGCCGGCGCCTGGGGGATCAGACCGTAAAAGGCGTATGCCACATAGGTAATGAAATACATGATGGCCATGGCTCCGCTCACCAGCACGGCGCTGTAGCTTTCATAGTTCTTTTTAAGCTTCATTCCCGTGGCCAGCAGGCCGATGGCGCTGAGATAGCCCAGAAGGATGCGCGTTAACGGACTGATCAGGTCATGCTCTATGGAATATTTGGCTCCGATGCCCACGCCGATTACCAGGATGGCAATCCCGATTTTATTGATCAGGTTTTCACCGATAAATTTTTCCATGTCGGCCCTGATATCAGGCGTTTTATAGGTCTGGCGCCTGCCGGAAAGCTTTTTCCGGTAGGAAGCCGGTTTCGCCTGATGAGCAACCGTTCCTGGCTGAGCTGGCCTTATCTCCTCACCGGCCGGGGCAGCCGTTTCTTTTTCGGGGCGAACTTCCCTTTTCAGCAGATCGATTTCCCGGCGCAGTTCGCTAATTTCCCGGTCAAACTCATTTTGCCGGAGCGCCAAATCGTCCAGCTTTTTATACAAAAGGTCTATTCTCTCTTGATGCTTGTTCATGGACTTTCCCGGTTAAAAGGTTTGTCTGACGCCCGCGGCATCCTTAAAGCGCCGCTTCATTCAGGATGGCATAACGGTGCTCGTCAAGAAGACGGCCGTTTTTATATACCGCCTTGCGTAAGATGCCTTCCTTAAGGTAGCCGTTTTTTTCCAGCACCCTCATGGAGGCCGTGTTATGGTCAAAAACGCCGGCGAACACTCGGACAAGTTTTAACTCCTTAAAAGCATAAGCCGTAATAAGCGCCACCGCCCTGGTGGCAATACCCCGCCCGTGGTAAGGCTCCCCGAGCCAAAAGCCCATTTCGGCGGAACGGCGGTAAACATCCTGCTGAACCACCAGGCCAACCACCCCGCAGAGGACGCCTTCATGGGCGATGGCAAAGGTTTGTTGCGGTTTTTCCTTTAGAACATGAGCGATAAAAGCCCGGGCGTCGCTTTCCCGGTATGGGAAGGGAATATAGTCGCGCAGATTGTCCCAGATTTTTTTATTGTCGGCCAGACGGGCCAGGGGCGCGGCGTCGGCAAGGGTCAGGGAGCGCAGGACAATTTTTGCCGGTGGTGTGCTTTCGGAGAGGGCCACGGATCAGCCTGTCTGTTTAAGAGTGGTGGTTTTAACAATGATGCCTTAAATATAGGCCGCTTTATATGAAAAGGCAATCCGCTCTGGGCCCGCGTTGCAAAATGCGGCAGGCCGTCCACGCGGGGATGCATATTGCAACGCCCGCATCGGTATAAAACGCCCCTAACCTCTTTATTTACAAGAGATAAATCCCCTGGCATGCTATGTGTATTTCTGCGGATAAACAATCCTACAGGAGGACAAGATGCATAAGTATACATCCCGCTACCACCGGCGCCTGCAACAATCGCTTATCGTGGTACTGCTTTTGCTAACGTTGCTTTTTTACCTCGGAAAAGATAGAAGCGCCGTGGCGGCCGCCGAGTTGCCGCTGCCGGACATCCCCATCGATGTTTTGCCGCCGCCCAAAACCATCCAAAACAAAAAACCACCCCGTCCCTCGCGTCCCGCCGTGGCGGAAATCGATGAGGAGCCCGAAATCGCGGAGGATGTGGACATAGAGCGTCTTTTTTCGGGAGAAATAGACACGGAGGCCGCGCCGCCGCCGGATGAAGAGCCGGAAACTTTTTTACCTTATTCCAAGGCGCCGGTGCTTGTTAAACGCGTTGTGCCCGTTTATCCGCCCATGGCAAAGAGGCTGGGTGTATCGGGTACGGTATATCTGAAAATATTTGTGAATAAAAAAGGACGGGTGGAAAAGGCCGAGGTTATTAAATCAAACCCCATGCTGGAGCGGGCGGCCATAGAGGCGGTGATGAAGTTTGAATTTCAACCCGCGTTGCAACGGGATCGCAAGGTGGGGGTGTGGATTTCCATCCCCGTCCGTTTTGTGCTGAAATAGTTTTCATCCCATAAAAAGCCGCTTTTATTTATGCGCGCTTTTGGATAGATTAGGGCCCGCCCGTTCCGGTAGGCTTCTTCCCGGCGGGCCCTTTTTAACCGAAATATAATCCCGGGAGATATCATGCGCATACACACCCTGCCCGTCGGCCCCTTTCAGATGAACGCCTATGTGGTATACAGCGATGACCTGAAAAACTGTCTGTTGTTCGATCCCGGCGATGAAATAGGGCGCATAACGAGTTTTCTGGAAAAAGAAGGGCTGAAACCGCGGGCCATCTTCAACACCCATGCTCATATCGACCACATCCGTTTTCTTGCGGATATCCAAAAGGCCTATGACCTGCCGCTTCATCTGGCGGAGGAGGAGTTGCCCCTGCTCAACTATCTGCCCAAACAGGGCGCCATGTACGGTCTGGAGACCGGCGCCGTGCCCACAGTGCATCATTACCTGAAAGAGGGACAGCATTATGATTTCGGAGAGCTGAGTTTTCATACCCTGCACACCCCCGGCCACTCTCCCGGCAGCATCTGTTTTGTTTTTAACGATTTTGTTATCAGTGGCGATGTGCTGTTTTACAACTCCATCGGGCGCACCGATTTGTATATGGGCGATATGGAGCAGCTTCTGGCCTCCATCCGCAATAAATTGTGGCCTTTGGATGATGGGTTGACCGTTTATCCCGGTCATGGTCCGGCAACCACCATCGGGCGCGAAAAGAAGCACAATCCCTTTTTAAAATAAACCGCCGCTTAACGGAGGCAGGAGCTCATTCCAAGACACAAAGGTAATAAGAAGGTATTAATTTTATTATCACCTGTTTTGTCTGCCCGTTTTTCTGTTTTAAAAAATGTACCGTACAAGATAAAATTGAAAAACTTTGCGTTTCCGCGGCCTTGTGTGAGGCGGCGATAACATTCCCTGCTTTTTTCTGGAAATAAAAAAGGCCGCCATAATGACGGCCTGAAAATCAGTCAAAAGGGGACTATAGTTTTTCAGCGTAAGAAGCCAAAAACTCGGCAACACCCTGGGTATTATCCACCATGGCCTTATCGCCTTTTTTCCAGCCGGCCGGGCATACCTCGCCATACTGCTCGTGATATTGCAGAGCGTCCACCATGCGGATCATCTCATCCACATTGCGCCCCAAAGGCAGGTTGTTTACCACCTGATGCTGCACAATTCCCTCCTTGTCAATCAAAAAGGAAGCGCGCAGGGCCACGCCGTCGCCGTGCTCAACCCCATAGGCGCGGGTAATGGCATGGTTGACGTCGGCCACCATGGGGAACTGAACCTGTCCGATGCCCCCCTTGTTGACATCGGTGTTTTTCCAGGCATGGTGGGTGTAGGCGGAATCGATGGAAACACCGATCACCTCCACGCCGCGCTCCTTAAACTGCGCCAGACGATGATCGTGAGCGATGATCTCCGTGGGGCAGACAAAGGTAAAATCCAGCGGCCAGAAAAACAGAACCACATACTTACCTTTATAGTCTGACAATTTAAAATTCTCATTAATGCTGTTATCCGGCATTACGGCCGCGGCGGTAAAATCCGGGGCATTTTGATTTACAAGAACACTCATCTTGAACCTCTTTTTTTATGAATTACATTAACCGGGACAAAGTTAAAAATAAGAGAAGTTTAACTCAATTAATATTCTCAAAATCCCTTAAACTATTTGCCCGTCCGCTTCTCTCTGCGTACATTATCCATAAATCCCCGCATAGCCCAAAACCGCCAATCGAAGGAGGTTGTTCTATGCAAACACTCAGCAGGCACATACCCGTCGAATCCCTCATCAGCCGTCAAATAGAACTGTGGCGTCAAAAACAACGCCGCCCGCAAAACCATGAGGCCTTTCCGGGTAATCTTACCATTTCCCGTGATTTTGGCGGCCGGGGCAACGAGCTGGCGGCGCGGATGGCGGAAAAAACAGGCTGGAAAGTTTACGACCGGGAAATTGTGGACTATATTGCCCAAAACGCCCATGTGCGCAAGGCCATCGTTGAATCCTTTGATGAAAAAACACGCCGGGAGCTGGAAGTCATGCTCTCTAATCTGCTTAATGCCAATAATTTTTCCCGGGAGTCCTATCTAAAATATTTGGTAAAAACCATTCTCTCCATAGGAGCCCACGGCCGGGCTATATT
Organism: Calditrichia bacterium; assembly: GCA_027006055.1. Taxonomy (GTDB): domain Bacteria; phylum Calditrichota; class Calditrichia; order Calditrichales; family J004; genus J004. The sequence goes on from JALTKX010000224.1 coordinate 11,486, forward strand.
TTTAGGCCGGGGCGCCAATTTTATTTTGTCCGACAGCCAGGCCCTTAAAGTACGCGTGGTGGAATCCATGGCAGACCGTAAACGACACGGCAGCGCCGACAGTATGGAAAAAAGGGATATGGAGCGGGCGGCCTATATAAACCGATTGTTTGGCGCGCATATCCACCAGCTCAGCCATTACCACCTGGCCCTCAATCTTTCCAAGATGGATATGGAGATGGCCACAGAGACCCTGCTTGTATTGCTCCGCGCGAAGTTTGGCAAACGCAGCCTGGATACAAAAAAGACCCAGACCTCGTCATAATTTCTGCCATATTTTCACGGTTTATGCCATATGTGGAGTGAAAAAAGAAAATACGTAAAGGACGCCCAAAGGCACAAATACCTATAAGTGTATATTTTTATTAAACATAGGATACCTATTTTCTTTTTGGCATTAGATTTGAAAGGTGTCATTCCCCTTATAGTAAAATAAATAAGGAGAATGCAATATGTCTTTACAGCCATTACAAGATCGCATTCTGGCTGAAGTTGTTTCAGCCGATAAAAAGGTGGGTTCCATCATACTGCCGGAAACAGCCCGGCAAAATCCCGTTACCGGCAA
>JALTKX010000225.1 GCA_027006055.1 Calditrichia bacterium
CATGTGGTGGATCAATACCATTTCAGCGAGATTGAACCGCCGGGAATTTTTATCAATAAGACCCTGAGGGAACTGGAACTGCGCAATCGGTTTAACCTGGAACTGCTGCTGATACGGCGTCAGAAAAAGAAGGACGGCGTGATGAGCAGCGTTTACATCCAGCCCGGCGCCAATACAAAAATCGAGATGAACGACCATCTGCTGATCTTTGGCGAAAAGGAGAAACTGGATCGTCTCAACCGTCTTTAACTTTGGGTAGGCCCGGCCTCTTCCGCGCGTAACACATTTTTAATATGACAGAAGCCAACACTTCCGCAACAACATTCGACGTGGCCGTTATCGGCGGCGGGATAAACGGCGTGGGCATCGCCCAGGATCTGGCCCTGCGCGGGCTTAGCGTTCTTCTTTTGGAAAAAGACGATTTTGCCAGCCATACAACCGGCGCTTCCACCAAACTTATACATGGCGGTTTACGCTATCTGGAATATATGGAATTCTCCCTGGTCAGGGAGTCCCTGCGCGAGCGCGAAACTCTGTTAAGAAACGCGCCCCACCTTGTGCGACCCCTGCGCATGGACATACCGGTTTATAAAAGCAGTAAAAGAAGTTTCCCCGTTGTGGAAGCGGGAATGATTCTTTACGATCTGCTCTCCTATGATAAAAGTTTGCCCCGGCACCATTTTGTATATGGCGCGGAAAAACTGAAACGGCGCCTGCCTTCCCTTAAACATGAGGGCTTAAAGGCGCTTACCGCCTACTACGATTGCCAGGCCCTGTTGCCGGAGCGTCTTTGCCTGGAGGTGGCCCTTAGCGCCGCCGAGGCCGGAGCGCGCCTGCTTAACGGCCACGCCCTGATCGCCTGTCGTTTGCGTGAAGGGTTGTTAAACGAACTGACCGTGTTGAACCGCGCCACGGGTGGAAAGGAGCGGTACCGCGCCCGGCTGGTGGTGAATGCCGCCGGCATTTTTGTGGATAAGGTTCTGGGGCTGGTGGGGGATGACTTCCCGCGTAAGATGGGCGGCACCAAGGGCAGCCATCTGTTGCTGCCCCGTTTTGACGGCGGCCCGGAAAACGCCCTCTATATCGAGGCCATTCAGGACGGCCGTCCCTTTTTTATCATTCCCTGGTATCATTTTTACCTGGTGGGCACCACCGATATCTTTTATGACGGGGACCTGGATGAAGTGTCCGCTTCCGAAGCCGAGGTGGATTATCTGTTGTATGAATTGAACCATTGGCTGAAGGGGGGGAGCTTTACCCGCGAGGATGTGGTATACAGCTACTCCGGCATCCGGCCCCTGCCCTACGAGCCGGGGGAAAAAGAGAGCAGGGTGACCCGGCGGCATATTATTTTAGATCATGCCCGGCATGGCGGCCCCGCCAACCTTATTTCGATTATCGGAGGCAAGCTGACCACCTACCGCGGCCTGGCCGAAGAGTGCGGCGATCTGGTATGCGACAAATTGAATCATGGGGCCTCCTGTGGAACGGAGCACCTGCCCCTGCCCGGTGCGGCCGGGGTGAAGGATTTTAAGGTCTTCAGGGAAAGCCGGGCCGTGCCGCTGGCGGAACGCTACGGCGTGGAACTTCCGGTTGCGGAGGCCCTGCTGGATATGTATGGCGCCCGGGCGGAAAAGGTGCTTATCCTTACCCGAGAGCGGCCGGAGTGGAAAGAGAGGTTGAACGCGCAACCGCTTACAATAAAAGCCCAGGTGGCTTTTGCCGTCAAACGGGAGTTCGCCCGTGATATAACGGATGTGCTTTGGCGTCGTCTGGGCATGGGGCGTGATGAGTGCCTGGGCCTGCGGGCCCTGGAGCAAACCGCGGAACTCATGTCGGAACTGATGGGCTGGCCGGCGGAAACGAAAGAGAAGCATATAACGCGTTACCGCCGCTATATCCAAAATCATTTTAAGCCCCGGCGGGAGGACGCCTGCGGGGCAAGAGAAGAAAACTAATCCGTTTGTTCCTTTTTAAACAAACCGTACTTGCGGATTATATCGGCCACGGAACGCAGATATTTTTTGGATTCGATGCGCAGCAGACCGAAGTTGGAGCTTTGATCGGCCAGCAGCATCAGGTAGGAGCGGGTTTCCGGCATCCAGGTCAGCTTTAGCAGTCCGTTCTGGAATTCCAGGGAATATTCCTTGCGCCCGCTGATATTAAAGGTACTCATAAGTTTGTCGCCATCATTCAAAAAATCATGCAGCTTTACGCTGACGGCCACCAGGTCAAACTCTCCGGTGCAGCTTTCCGAACGGGCCTGCACAAAGGCGCTGCCGTCGGGTTTAAAAAAGATCGCCAGCCGCACCCCCTTGGTGCCAACCAGGCCATCCACAACCTTTTGCATTTCACCGCGGGCCTTTTCTTCGCTCAGTTCGGCGTTGCCGGCCTCATCCTTGCGGCGCAAGCCTTCCAGAAGCAGACTTTGCCACCCTTTAAGGATGGTTTCCTTTTCCGCGCGCAGGGACTTGTTCAGGGTAAACTTACCGCCGGGCCAGGAGATGATCTCGTAAAAAGCTTCTTCCCCCACCAAGTCGCCCAGTTGGGCATGGATGATATTTCCGTCCTCGAAAAAGATAATCCCCTCCCGGGCTCCGGAAGTGACGCGAATGGAGTTACTCAAGCGGCCCAAACAGTTCATCTGGATCAGGTCGCCCAGTTGGAAGTCTTCCAGGCTGCCGCGAAAGCCCTTTTTCTCTTCCAGTGTGTCACGGATCAGTTCGCGCAGCTCCCTGATTTCAAAGGGTTTTTCGATATACCGGAAGCAGCCCCGTTCATTGGCCTGTTCCTGTACCTCGGAGTTGCCATAGGCGGTCATGATGATAACCTTGATATGGGGATAGAGCTCGCCGATCTTTAGCAGAAGGTCAAGCCCGGAAATTTCCGGCATGCGGATATCGGTAATAACCATATCTATGGGATGCTTTTTCAGGATGGCCAGGGCCTCCGCCCCGGAATTACAGGTCATATGCCGGTAATATTCCCGGTCCTTTTCCAGGTGCTTGCCGATGGACCAGGTCAGGTCCTCTTCATCGTCAACTATCAGAACGGTTTTATCAGTCACGTTGTTCTCCGAAAATCTCATCCGGGGCGGGGTCTAGCCACCAGTCCCGGGGATTGTTTAAATAGCCCGAAGCGTCGATCTTAACATTTTTCAGACGGTTCGAGATCAGAGTGGCGATCCGCTTGCTAAACAGAACCGTCACCGGCATATCGCGGATAATGGCGCGCTGAAAACGGTACCAGGCCATGCGTTGCGCCTTCCGCCGGGCAGCGGTTAATGCCGCCATAAGGGCATTATCGACCTCATCGTTACGATAGTACATAAAATTATTACCTTTTTTTATGCCGCCGCTGCCGAAAAGGTCGGTGGGATTGAAAACGTCGTTCTGAACCCAGGAGATGAGGGCGGCGTCGTAATGTCCCTTTTGCAGGGCGGCCAAAAATCTGTCCCAGGGCAGGCTGCGTATTTCGGTGGTCACGCCCAGCAAATCCCAGTAGGATTTAATATTTTGCGCCAGTTGGAGGCGCAGGGCGTTTTCGGAATTGACCAGCAGGGTGAGCTTGTGGCGGCTGCCGGTCTGATCTAACAGGCGGCGGGCGGCTTCCGGCTGGTAGCGATAGGCCGTAGTGTCCAGAAAGTCGCGAAAACCGGGATAGGTGGGCGCGTCGTGAACCACGGCCAGATTGCCCAGCAAGCCGTCGGCAATAGTGGCGCGATCCAGCCCCAGGGTCAGAGCCTTGCGCAGACGGAGATCAACAACCCGCCGGGAGCGCAGATTCCAGGCGATAAAGGTGAAGCCGCGTTCCCCGCTATACTCGGTGCGATAGGCCTTTTTCCTTTTAAAAGCGCGGCTGACGTCCTCGCTGACATCCGGAGCCAGGTCGACCAGGCGTTTACTTAACAGTTCCCGCAGGCGCTCCGCGCCGTCATAAAAACGGATATCAAGCCCCGCCAACAGGGCCGTACCGGCGGGATTGCGTTTTAAAGAGAGTTTCCGCGCTTCCCGGGCCGCTAAAATAAATGGGCCGCAACCGATAAAGGCGCTATCGTAAGCCGCATATACGCTGTCCCAGCTAAGGCTGTGCAGCCAGCGTCCCGGGAATATGGGGAAGCGGGTCAATTGCGCGGGCCGGGCCACGGGACGGTTAAACTTAAAAATAACCGTCAGACTGTCCCGGATGATACAGGTGTCAATCCGGGAAAAACGGTATTGCGGATTGACCTTGTCCCGGTGCCGACGGATAAAACGCCAACTGCGCCAAACATCTTCCGCCAAAAGGGGGCGCCCGTCGCTCCAGCGGCGCTTCTCATCCAGATAGTAGATAATGCGCTGCCGTGCATTGTCGGTCTGCCAGCCTTTAACAAGCACCGGCACGACGTCACCCTCCGCGTTGCTGCGGGTAAGGGCGGGGCTGAGCAGGTGGGCGCTTATCTCCTGAATGTCGTAGCTTTTGATGGTCAGGGGAAACAGGGAGCCCGCCGTGCCGGGCAGGGCGATCACCGCCGTGCCTCCCCTGGGGCTCCGCGCGGTTTGCTCACCGGAACGGCAAGCGGCGGCGATCATCAACAAAAGAGCCGCCAGGGACCAAAGGATAAGGGTATTTTTTTTAAGATGCATGTCTGACAAGTCGCAATTTTAATGGCCGTTCATGCCCGGCGGCTAAAGGCTTTGTTCTGGGCCGGTACAGCCGGTGGGCGCGGGGCGCAATGGTAACTGTTATTTTTTTTTGATTTAGGACCGCCCGTAACGGGTGTCACTGCTTAACCGCATTCCGGCAGACGATGAAACGCCGCCGCCAAATTTAATAAAGACTGTAAAAAATGACCAGAAAAGGGGCCACAAACAGCAGGCTGTCAAAGCGATCCAGTATACCGCCGTGGGCGGCCAAAATCCGTGACGAATCCTTTAAACCGCTGTCCCGCTTAAACCAGGATTCCACCAGGTCGCCCAGGGGCCCGGCCAGTCCGACAATCAGGCTGTTGAACAGGGCCTCGCTTCCGCTAAAGGAATACCATTGAAAAAAGTAGACGGTGAAAAAAACAAGAAAGGTGCCGGCAATGCCGCCCAGAAGCCCTTCGACGCTCTTTTTAGGCGAAACCCTTTCGAACAGTTTGTGGCGGCCCAGGGATTTGCCCGTGAAATAGGCGAAGGTGTCGTTGGCCCAGATGGCCACGAAAACGGTAAGGATATAGGCGGCGGGATGACTGACGCCGTTGTGGGCGCCCGCCGCGCGCAGCCACAACAGCGCCGCGGCCAAAAGGCCGGGGTAAAGTATGCCGCTAAGCGTGGCGCCCACGTTGAGAATGGCCGAGGCCGTGTTGCGGAACATCTCCGCCAAAAGGATAAGCTGGAGCAGCAGTAAAAGGGTTAGGGGTATCCACGGATGCGGATGCATAACATAAAGCATGGCCAGCAGGGTAATCAGATAGCCGGGTGCCTGAAAGGCGCGGGCCTCTTTTTGGGCGCTCATGCGATACATTTCCCATTGGCCGGCCAGGCCGATGGCGGCGCTTAGCATAAAAAAATACCAGCCGCCCCGCCAGATAAGAAAGATGAGCGCGGGAATGCCCGCCGCGGCCACAAGTACGCGACTGAGGAGTTCCTTCATGATTTGTTCTCCAATACCTTATAGCCGATATCACGGCGGTAATACATATCCCTGAAGGCAATACCGCTGATGGCCGCGTAGGCCTTCTCCGCCGCGCCGGAAAAGGTGTCGTCCAGGGCGACAATGTTTAAAACCCGTCCTCCGGCGGTGACGGTTTGCCCCTGCTTAATCGCGGTGCCCGCGTGAAAGCACAGGATCTCTTCGGGGAGGCTGTCCAGCCCGCTGATGGCATGGCCCCGGCTATATCCGGCGGGGTAGCCTCCCGAGGCGATGACCACGTCAAAGGCGCGGCGTCCGGAAACTTTCAGGCGCTCCGTTTCCAGCCGGCCGCGGGCGATCTGCATAAAAACGGGGGCCAGATCGTCTTCGATCAGGGGCAGCACCGCCTGGATTTCGGGATCGCCAAAACGGCAGTTATACTCCAGCACAAAGGGCTTGCCCTCACGGATGATCAGTCCCACATACAATAAGCCGCGATAGGGGTGGCCGATGGCGCGCATGGCCTCCAGGGTGGGCTCAACCACCCGTGCGGCCACCTTGTCCAAAAGGGCCCGGTCCCCAAGCGGGGCCGGCGCATAGGCGCCCATGCCGCCGGTGTTGGCTCCCGTGTCGCCCTCGCCTATTTTTTTATGATCCTGCGCCGCCGGGAGCATCAGATAGCGTTCGCCGTCGGTTAGTACAAACAGCGAGAGTTCATCGCCCCGGATGAATTGTTCGATAAGCAGTGTGTTGCCGGCATTGCCAAAGGCTTTATCCGCCAGGATGCTGTCCACGCCCCGCAAGGCCTGGTCGCGATCGTGGCAGATCAGCACGCCCTTGCCCGCGGCCAGACCGTCGGCCTTAAGCACCACGGGGAAATCCCGGCAGGCCTCGATGTAGGCGTGGGCGGAACCGGCTTCGGTAAAAACGGCAAAATCCGCCGTGGGGATGCCTTTTTCCCGCATCAGCTTTTTGGAAAAGGCCTTGCTGCCTTCCAGCAGGGCCGCGCCCGCTTCCGGGCCAAAAACAGGCAGACCCTTTTTGCTAAACAGATCGGCAATGCCCATCACCAGGGGAACTTCCGGGCCCACAACGGTCAGGTCGATTTTCTCCTTTTGGGCCAGGGCGGCCAGACCGTTCAAGTCATCCGCGGCAATGGGCCGGCACTCGGCCAGGGCGGCCATGCCGGGGTTGCCCGGCGCGCAATAGATTTTTTTTACCAGCGGGCTTTGGCTCAGCTTCCAAACCAGGGCATGCTCGCGCCCGCCGCCTCCTATCACTAAAACCTTCATTGTTCCTGTTCGCTTTCCTCTTTTATGCGTTTGATTTCATCCCGCAGCACGGCGGCTTTTTCAAATTCCAGATTCATGGCCGCCGCGCGCATATCTTTTTCCAGACGGGAGATCAACTCCTCATTGCTCAGTCCGGCATTGTAACTGACCTTAACGTCGGCCACGCGGGCCGGATTTTTCAGCACATCGGCCACGGCCGTGCTGCGCATAATCTCCTCGGCGGTTTTCATAACCGATTCCGGAGTGATGCCGCGCGCCTTGTTCCAGGCTATCTGTTTTTCGCGTCTGCGCCGGGATTCCTCCATGGTGCGTTTCATGGAGTCGGTGATGCGGTCGGCATAAAAAATAACCTTGCCGCCCACGTTGCGGGCCGCCCGCCCCGCCGTTTGCATCAGGGAAACGTAGGAACGTAGAAAGCCCTCCTTGTCGGCGTCCAGTATGGCCACCAGGGTCACTTCCGGCAGGTCGAGCCCTTCGCGCAGCAGGTTGATGCCCACCAGGGCGTCAAACTCGGCCAGGCGCAATTCACGCAAAATGCTTACCCGTTCCAGGGAGTCTATTTCGGAGTGAATGTAGCGCACGCGGATGCCGGCGGCGTTAAGATAGTCGGCCAGATCCTCGGACATGCGCTTGGTCAGGGTTGTGATCAGCGCCCGTTCGCGTCGTTGTACGCAGGCCTTCACCTCGGCGATCAGATCGTCGATTTGGGTGGCGATGGGTCGCACTTCTATTTCCGGGTCCACCAGCCCCGTGGGACGAATCACCTGTTCCACAATCACGCCCCGGCTCTGCTCCAGTTCAAAATCGGCCGGCGTGGCCGAAACGGCGATGGTTTGTCCCATGTGTTGTTGGAATTCCTCAAATTTGAGCGGGCGGTTATCCAGGGCGCTGGGCAGCCGGAAACCGTAGTCCACCAACACCTCCTTGCGCGAGCGGTCGCCGTTGTACATGGCGCGGATTTGGGGAAAACTCTGGTGCGATTCATCGACGAACAGCAGGTAATCCTCGGGGAAAAAGTCCAACAGGGTATAGGGCGGCTGGCCCGGCTTGCGTCCGGAAAGGAAACGGGAGTAATTTTCAATGCCGCTGCAATAGCCAATCTCTTCCATCATTTCCAGATCGAAGTTGGTGCGCATTTCGATGCGCTGGGCTTCCAATAGTTTGCCCTGGGCGCGGAATCTTTGCAGCTGCTGTTCCAGCTCGCGGCGGATTTCGGCCCGGGCCCGTTCCATCTTTTCCGGCGTGGTTACAAAGTGCTTGGCCGGGAATATCGCCGCGCGATCCACCGTCTGCCTGCTTTTTCCCGTCAGCGGATCGATGACAGCGATACGGTCGATCTCGTTGCCAAAGAACTCCAGGCGGTAGGCAAACTCCTCATAGGCGGGAAAGATATCTATCACATCGCCGCGCACGCGAAAGGTGCCGCGCTGAAAGTCGAAATCATTACGCGTATACTGGATATCCACCAGTTTCATTAAAAAATCGCGGCGGTTGATGATCTGACCTGTTTTAAAAAAGACCAGCATATCCTGGTAGTCCGAGGGATTGCCGATACCGTAAATGCAACTGACGCTGGCCACCACAATCACATCGCGCCGGGAAAGCAGGGAACTGGTGGCCCGCAGCCGCAGGCGGTCTATCTCATCGTTAATGGAAGAGTCTTTTTCGATATAGGTGTCGGTGGTCGGTATATAGGCTTCCGGCTGGTAGTAGTCGTAATAGCTGATAAAAAATTCCACCGCATTTTCGGGAAAAAATTGCTTGAACTCACCATAAAGCTGGGCGGCCAGGGTTTTATTGTGGGAAATGATCAGCGTGGGCCGGTTCATGCGGGCGATGACGTTGGCCATGGTAAAGGTTTTTCCGCTGCCGGTAACGCCCATCAAGGTTTGAAAAGGGTCTTTGCGTTCCAGCCCCTTAATTAGCTGCTCTATGGCTTCGGGCTGGTCGCCCCGGGGTTCGTACGCGGAAACGAGTTTAAATGTGTTCATAGGGGTGTTTTTTTTCGCCGGCCTGGTTAAAACTGCAAAGCACAAAGCTAAAGAAACGGGAGCGGATTTGCTAATTTTATTATGGTAAGGCACATCCGTCCTAAATAAATTTAAAATGACGAACTTGATAAAGAAATAAACAGTTGCAACTCATGTCTTAAAGAATCCTCATCACACTCAAGAAATCCGTTAAAACGGATGTTGAACAGTTGACGCTACTATGCACCCGGATAAATCCGGGTGTTAATTATTAACACCACACTTTAGCGTGGTGAACAAGAAAAAAAGAACACCCGGTAACGGTTTCAACCGTTTAGTAACCACCTTCTTCACTCAATTCCGGAGGATTGTTTTGAAAAATGGAGAGTAGCCCTATTGTAAACCCGGTTTTATGGCAATTAAAATAGTGATAAGAATTATTTAGGACAGCTATGATGGTAAAGCCTTCTTTATTCCCACCGCCGTCCTTTCCCCTTTACGGAGCGGGAAGGACAATAAAAAAGGCGGACGTTGTTACGCGCCCGCCTGAAATTTTTCCGGTAACAGAACTATTCGATAAGGCTTTTGATGTGATGTTGGGCCTTTAGGTCGTCAAAGAACTTTTGAACCACGCCGTTGCCTTTTTTGGAACGCAGTTCATCCATAATGACGCTGTCCGGGCGGGAATCCTTTTTACGGTTTTCCACCTTAAGGATATGATAGCCATAGGCCGTTTCCACGATGTCGCTGATACCGCCGACGGGCACGGAAAAGGCGGCGTCCTCAAAGGGTTTTACCATTTGGCCGCGTTTAAAATCTTCGTACAGACCGCCTTTTTTGTTGGAACCGGGGTCTTCCGAATATTTATTGGCCAGGGCGGCGAAATCCTCGCCTTTTTTGGCCCGCTTTAAAAGTTTTTCCATCTTTTTGCGCACTTCCATTTTTTTAAGAGAATCCATGCCCTGCGTTTTTAACAGGATGTGGCGCACGGAAGCGGTATAGTCTATCTTCTTAAGAGAGTCCAGCGTGGCCGGATCGACGGTGGTTTCCTTTTCCACGAGGTTTTTTAGAAAACGGTTAACGGTTTCCCGCTTTTTGATATTGACCTTAAAGGCGGCGATGTCCACAAAGTTATCGGCCAGGCGTTTTTTAAAGGCTTCCTCTCCGCCGGAACGGGCGGCAAAGGAGTTGAAAATGGAATCCACCTGGGCGTCGCTAATAACGATGCCTTGTTTGGCGGCCTCTTCCATAATGTACTTGTCCGTGGCATAACCCGTGGCAAACTCGGTAACAATGCGGGCGATCTGGCTTTCGGGCTGTTTGTCCAGCATGTCGGCCTGCTTGCCGAAATTCAGGCGGATAATGGGCACCACGTCAGAGGCGTAGACCTTAAAGTCATCGCTGGAGGCCAGGGCATTGTCTTCATCCGGGTTGAGTATTTGCATTTTCGCGGAAAGCTTTTGGGCCAGTGTATAGCTGTCGCTTCCCTTTTCAAAACCATTTTGATGGGAGCAGCCCCACAATACGGCCGTTAAAAGAACCAAACTTATAAAACGCATCATATCTCCTGTAAACATTAAATGAACAAAGAAAGTAAGATAAACAATTTGTCCTCCTAATCATAAAAAATATAATAAACGGGCCGGCCCTCTTTCCCCAAAGGGGATCAAACTGTTTTTATTTATTCTGCTTTTTTGCTATTTTGTTTATTGTTTTCATATCCGCAAAAAAAGGAGAGCCTTATGGGGGAGAGCAGGGTAAGCGGCCGGGGCATGGTTGAAGAGCGCAATCGTTTTATATACAGCATGCTGCGCGACATAAAGGCCCTGGAGATAATGCTGGAACGCGGGCTGTTTGAACAGGGCGTTGAGCGGATAGGCGCCGAGCAGGAAATGTGCCTGGTGGACCGGCACTGGAAACCCGCTCCCGTGAACATGTCCATCCTTTCGGAATTGAAGGATAAACATTTTACCACGGAGCTGGCCCGTTTTAATATGGAAATGAATCTGGACCCCCTGCCATTTAGCGGAAACTGCCTGAGCACGCTGGAAGGGCAAATCCGCGATTTGATAACCCGCGTGGATGACGTTGCCGCCAAATTTAACGCCCATCCCATTTTAACCGGTATCCTGCCCACCATTCATAAGTCCGATCTGGTTATGGAAAACATCACGCCCAACCCGCGGTATAAGATTCTTTCGGATTTACTGGTGGAATTTCGCGGCGGCTCCTTTGAATTGCATATCAGCGGCACCGATGAATTGATCACCAAGCACCAGAACATACTTTTCGAAGCCTGTAACACCAGTTTTCAGGTGCATTACCAGATAGACGCCGATGAGTTCGTCGATAAATACAACTGGGCCCAGGCCATCAGCGGACCTCTTTTAGCCCAGGCCACCAACTCGCCCCTGCTATTGGGTAAAAGGCTGTGGCGGGAAACGCGCATCGCTCTTTTCCAGCAATCGATCGATATCCGGAAATCTTCCAAGGTCATGCGGGACCGCATTCCGCGCGTTTTTTTTGGCACGGGCTGGGTGCGTCATTCCATACTGGAGCTCTTTCAGGAAGATATCGCCCGGCATGAAATCATCTTCTCCTCGGATGTCCAGGAAGACGCGCTGCGCATGCTGGAAGAGGGCAAAATACCCAGCCTGAACGCCCTGTTGCTACACAACGGCTCCATTTACAAATGGAACCGCCCCGTTTACGGCATTACCGGCGGCAAGCCGCACCTGCGCATAGAAAACCGCCTGATACCTTCCGGGCCCACCGTGGTGGATGAGATGGCCAATACGGCCTTTTGGCTGGGACTGATGAAGGGCATGCCCGATGATTTCCGCGGCCTGGAAAGCAAGATGGATTTTGACGACGCCAAAACCAACTTTATCAAGGCGGCGCGCATGGGGCTGGGCGCGCAGTTCCGCTGGATTAACCACGACAAGCTGATGCCCTCGGACGAGCTGATCACAAAGGAGCTTATTCCCATCGCCCGGGAAGGGCTGAAAAAAGCAAAAATCGACAAGGCGGATATTTCAAAATATCTCGGTATAATTCAGGAGCGCGTGGAGACGCAGCGCACCGGGTCGCAATGGGTGGTCGATTCTTTTTCGCGCTTTAAAAAGGACGTCACCATCGATGAAGCCCTGGTCGCTACCACGGCCGGGATATATTACCG
>JALTKX010000226.1 GCA_027006055.1 Calditrichia bacterium
CGATCTCAATCATGGTGCTGTCCGGCTCCCCGGCATCCGGTATAATATATATATCCTTTTCATTAAAAAGATGCGCATGATGCTCCACCAGATACTCCAGGCCATAGATGCTGTTGGTTTCCTCATCGGAAACAAAAACCAGGTTGAGATTGTATTCGGGCATGATCTTTAAATCCACAAACGCCCGGGCCGCTATCAGCGAGGCCACCAGCCCCTGATGATTATCCTCTGTTCCCCGGCCAAAGATTTTACCGTCTTTTACCACCGCCTCATACGGAGGCGTTTCCCATTTATCCAGATCACCTTCGGGAACAACATCCATATGACTCATGATCCAGATGTTTTTATCTTTTCGTTTCCCGGGAATACGGGCCACAATGTTCGGTCGTTCTCCGGCGGGTACGGAGGGGTCGGGCGCGGGATAATTTTCCACATCGTTAAAACCATTTTTTTTCAGGTAATCCATCAGCCAGGTCCCCTTTTCCGCTTCTCCCGTGCCGCCGTTCAGCGGGCCCAGCGCCTTTATGGAAACCAGTGACTGCATTATGTGAATTACTTCCTCTTCCCGCGCGGAAATATAGGCGCTTAAACGATCAAACGGTTCCTGGCTCATATCTGTACTCCTTACCCTTGTGACAGTTCAAATCCGGATATATCCGGGATGACAATTTTTTGCAGCAGTTGCGTGAAATAACGATCGGTCATGCCGGCAATAAAGTCACGCACCAGCAATTCCGGTTTATTTTCTCCGATATACTTATCATTTTTTGTATCGAGAAAGTGCGTATAGATTTCGCTCTCCCGCCGCTGAACCTTCAAATCATTTAAAAAGTGATTGAACAACAGTTCAAACCCATTCTCAATCTTTATATGATTCACTTTCAGCCGGGGACTGCCATAGATGAATTTATAGTTAAATGCCTTCAATTCAAACAGTGCCGCGGCTATCTTTTCGCTAAAGCGCACATATTTTCGGCCGTAACTCATGGTGACCACATCATTGACCAAGGTTTCTATGATCGTCCCGTTCACGTTGCCCAACATGCGCGTTGCCGCCTGGGGTAAATCTTCCCGCTGTATCAGACCGATACGAATGGCGTCCTCTATATCCTGCCCGATATAGGCAATGGTATCGGTAATGCGCACCACGCAGCCTTCCATGGTTTGCGGACGGGTATCCACCTTTTCTCCGGCCTCCATGGCCTTGATATATTCTAGGATATGTCCTTCATTCTTCTCCGGAAACGGCTCAAGGACACTGTCGTTCACTTCGCCGTTGTGCGATATAATGCCGTCCCGGGTCTGAAAGGTAAGATTAAGACCCTGTCCCCCCTTGGTGATCACATCCACCGTTCTCAGGCTTTGTATATTATGATGGAACTGCCCCAGGCCCCGTTTTTGACTCTGCCTGCTCAGGAATTTTTCACCATCATGCCCAAAAGGAGGATGACCGAGGTCATGCCCCAGGGCAATCGCCTCGATCAAATCCTGATTAAGCGAAAGCATGCGTCCGATGGTTTTGGCTATCTGAGCCACGCTGATGGTATGCAGGCTGCGGCTGGTCAACTGCTCATCCAGCAGTGACGCAAAATAGACGACCTGTGTTTTACCCGTATAACGCCGGAAGGCGCCGGAGTACATGATGCGGTCACGATCAATGGCAAAAGGAGGCCGATAACGGGAGCCGGGCTCGGTTGTTTTTCTCCCGGCCATGCGGTTACGGGTGGCAAAAGGAGCCAGCAGCTTCTCTTCCTCCTTTTCAACGCGGGCGGCTATCTGATGTAATAACTTATTTTCCGTCATACAATCACCTTTAGGGAATGGGGGTGCATGGTTATCTCCAGAGGGCCCCGGCATGTATGGGGCTCGCCATCCACATGATATAAAATATTTTCCGATACTCGGGATATGGTCAGCGAACGGCATCTGAAGCTGTTATATTTTTTTAAATTTACAATTTTTCCGTTAAAAAGCCTGGGCAGGGCAAACGCCGCCTCCAAAAAAGACATCCGTTCCAGCAGACAGACGTCAAACAGGCCGTCATCCATCACGGCCCCGGGAGCGATCCTGGCGCCGTTGCCGAATTCCGTGCCGTTAGAGACCACCAGGCTCAGCGGGGACACACTAAAGCGTCGTTCACCGCCGCGCACCTCAAAACGGGGATACTCGTAAGTTAAAAAGGTTTGAATCCCAAAGTAAAAATAGGGTACGATACCGCGTCTTTTCAGGCGTTGGAATTTTTGCCCGATCCGGGCGTCCAGGCCGACGCCGCATACGGCAAAAAAATAATGCCCTCCCGCCTTTCCTGCGTCGATTGAACGTATGCCGCCGTTAAGAGCGGTTTCAAAGGCGCGGTCTATGTTCAGCGGTATATTCAGGCTGCGGGCCAGACCGTTGCCCGAGCCCGCGGGCACGATACCCAGGGCGGCTCCGCTGTTTACCAGAGCGGAAGCAACTTCATTAACCGAGCCGTCGCCGCCGATGGCAATAACCCTGTCAAACCCTTTATCAAGGGCGTGGCGGGCCAAATCCGCTCCATGACCGGCATGGTCGGTTTCATAAACGGTAACGGAAGGGGGAAGGTGGGCCGCCATCCAATGGCGGATGCGACGTTGTTTGTAGGCATATCCCGATCGAGGATTGAGGATAATACAGGCAGACATGGATAATAAAAAGCCCCCGCAAGCGGGGGCTGATTGTTTAATTTCTTAATCTGAAATCAAAAGGAATGGACATTTTCACCTTAACGAAACGGTCTCGCTGCTTCGCCGGTTTAAATTTACATTTCTTTGCCGCGTTGAGGGCGGCGTCATCCAGCATGGGGATCGATTTAAGCACCCTGGCGTCAATCACATCACCCTTTTTGGAGATGGTCACCATAACCGTCACGCGTCCTTCTATACCGGCGCGGCGTGCCAGGTCCGGATACTTTGGCGTTTCCTTGTGTAGCAGTTTGGGCTTTTCGGATACGGCAAAGAATTCGAACACTTCATCCTCTTCCGGTGGAGGAGGAGGCGCGTCGTCTATCTGATTAAGATCGATATCGGTCTCGTCTATGGTTACGTCATCCAACAGGTCTTCATCCTCGGATTCCACGGGAATGGACGGCCGAGAGGGCGGCGGCGGCTTTTGCAACTGCTGGGTCGGCGGAATATCAATCGTCTGGATGGTTAATTCCGGCTGCTCTTCCAGCTTAAAGGTACTGTCATATTTCTGAAAAGAATAAAACAGTATCGTCAATATAAAAAGCGCGGCGGCTGCTGAGCCCTGAAGCACCTTTCGGTATTTTAATTTCAGATCAACCGACGGGTCTGTTTTTAATGCTTGCATCTAAAATTCCCCCGGTAATGCTGAATAATTCACACGAATAGCGCTAGCCTCTCGCAGTTCCTGATGCACCTTATTGATGGTGTTCATTTTTGTATATTTATCCGCTTTGATGGATACGATCAACTGCGGGTCGGCGGCGCGTTTTTGATAGGCCAGATTACGGAGATTCTTGATATTCTTAACGGGAATATCGTCCATAACCACATTATTGTTTTTATCTATCCATATGGTGGATATGTGGCGCTTGGATACGGCCAGCTTTTGTATTTTCGCCGCATCCGGCAGTTCCACCTTCAGGCCGGAATATTGTCGGATTACCGTGGCTACCATAAAGAATATGAGCAGCATAAAGATAATATCCGGCATTGAGGCCGTGGGAATAGAAAGCTTAATATTCGTTTTCTTTTTAAACTCCATTGAAATGCCTCTTTATTCTTCGTCTGGATCCGCAAGGGATATACGTTTTGCACCGGCTTTCTTTAACTGATCGAGTACGTGCACATAAACATTGTATTCCGAATCCTTATGTGTTTTTAACGAAACGATAAGCAAAGGGTTCTCAAAAAGTTTCTCCTTGATAATGCCCGCCAGTTGATTTACATCCACCACTTCATTGTCGATCATGGCCTGTCCGGCCGCATTGATAAACAGATTGGTGATATTTTTCTTAGGTATCTTAATCTCCTCTTTACCGGGAGGCGGTAAAACCAGGTCCAACCCCTTTTCGGTATCGATCGATGTTGTTACCAGAAAGAATATCAAAAGCAGAAAAACGATATCCGCAAGCGATGCCGAAGGAATTTCAACATCTTTTTCTTTTTTCTTGCCAATTATCATAATGATTAGTGCCTTCTGCTATGATTATTTGTTTTCAAGTTCAACCAAAGCGTCCATCAGCTCTATGGAAGATTCTTCCATATCAAGGATTAAACGGTCAATTTTTGAGGTGAAGTAGTTGAAAAACACCTGAATCGTCATAGCGACAACCAGACCGAACAGCGTGGTTAACAAAGCTTTGGAGATACCACCGGCCACAACGGCGGGAGAAATATCGTTTGCTTTTTTAATAGCGTCAAACGCGTCAACCATACCGGCAACCGTTCCGGTAAAACCAAGCATCGGCGCCAATACGATTACCGTGGAGAGCACAACCATGCCGCGCTCAAGGAAAGCCATTTCTATGGAACCGGCGTTGGTGATCGATTTTTCCACGCTTTCAAGGCCTTTATCGGCACGGGAGAGACCGGCGTGTAAAATGGCAGCCACAGGACCGGGGGTTTGCTCGCATACCTCCGCGGCGCCTTCAATACCCCCCTCTTGCAGGGCATTATGTAAACGGGCCAAAAATTTACGTGTATTCACAGAAGCACGGGTTAGGGTAATAAACCGTTCAATTACAAATGCCAGTCCAAGTACGAAGAGAACCAAAATAGGCCACATAAACGCACCACCCTGATTAAAGAGTTCAACCAATCCTGCCATACTACTTACTCCTAATTAAATAATAAAGTTTTTAGAATATATAAGGTGAGTTTGATTACTTTCGAGGCCTAAGTATACTATTTTCACCTTATAAAGTCAATCGCTTTTTTTTAACGTTCCGGCAAAAGCGCTGGCAAATTCCCTGGCCCGGGGGAATAGGGCTAACGCTGTATTCAACTGATTATCATATTCCAGAATAACCCGCCAATAGGCCCGGGACGCCCAGATATTACGCGCGATCTCGGCCTTGATGCGGTTTTGTAGAAACGCTTTATCCCTTTCCCAGCGCCGGTCGCTTGCCTTGATATCCCCCTCGCGCGCCTTCCGGATAAAACGCCGCCACTCCCTCCGGCTCAGTTTAAAATCGCTTATAAATTTCTCCATATCATCCTTTATGGACTTATGCCTGCTTACATAATCCGCGGCAAATTCATAAAAGATACGTTTGGAAAAAAGCTTTTGGCTAAGCCGGGGCTCGCGGCTTATCGTCTTTAAAACCACGGGAATATCCGGTGAAATACCGCCGCCGCCATAGACCACTCTTCCCGCTTCCGTGTGGTATTTCGGCCTGTTTGTCGAGTCGTAAACGGCCGAGGTGGAGTCGTAGGCATCTTTGTAATAATCCTGAATACTCTTATCCTTATAGGGTCTTTGTATCAACCGCCCGCTGGGTGTATAATATTTTGAAACCGTCAAACGCAGGCGGGCGCCGTCATTAAGTTCAAACTCATTTTGCACCAGGCCCTTGCCAAAGGAATGCTGTCCGGCAATCAGGGCGCGATCATAATCCTGCAGGGCGCCGGAAACTATTTCGGAAGCGCTGGCACTGCTTTCATTGATCAATACCACCAGCGGAATATCGCGCGTGTGCGCCGGGCCGAAATCATCGGTGTAGTAGGATTTGTTGTTTTCCGGTCGTCGCCCCCTGGTATAAACCACCCGCTTGTGTCCCGGAATGAATTTGGCGACCATTTTAACCGCTTCGCTTAAAAAACCGCCGCCATTGCCCCGTAAGTCCAGTACAAGCTGTTTCATCCCCTCGCGTTCCATGTTTATAAGGGCGTTTTCCAGTTCATCCCCCGTGGTTGAGGCAAAACGGTTCACCCATACATAACCGGTACTGTCATTGGGCATAAAATAGGTGTTTATCGTAAAGATGGGGATTTCATCCCGTTCCAGCGTAAAGTAAAGCAGTTCATCAAAACCGTTGCGCTCCACCCCTATTTTCACCGTGCTGCCCTTCGGGCCCTTTAACCGCCGGGGCACTTCCTCGGTGGCAATGCCCACAACATCCTTGCCGTCTATTTCCACGATGCGGTCTCCGCTTTGCACCCCCACCCTTTCAGCCGGTGCGTTGGGGATAACGGCGATCACGTTTATCTTACCGTCAATGACGTCATACTGTATCCCCACGCCCTGATATTTTCCGTCAAAACTCTCGTCATTGGCCCGCCCTTCCTTCGGCGTAAAATAGTGGCTGTGCGGGTCCAGCGACTCCAGCATCCCCTGAATGCCCCGGGTGACGGTTTTATCCATATCCAGCGAATCCACATAGTAAGTGCCGGTAATGCCCACCACTTCACTTATTTTCTCGATCTCGCGGGCCGTTTCCCGGTCAAAGGAGGGCAGGAGCCAGAGAGGATAGGTTTTATAGAGTCCGTGCGTGGCAAAGATCGCAAAAAATATAGCCAGAAAGATGAGAGTATATTTACGCATTTATTTTTTTTCCACCCATTGTGTTATGGTAATAACGACATCCTTTTCAACAGTTAGGTCCCATACAGGCATCACGGCCGAGCTTTGGTATACTTTTTCAAAACCCGCTTCCGACAAAGATATGGTTTCCACGGGTAAACGCCAATAGCGCCGGGTAGTCCCCGCGCTTAAGCGTACATCTATCTTCATATATTCATCGCGCAGTCCTATAAACGGCTGATCATCCAGCACCCCCATGGAATCAAGGTAAGGATTTTCCGGCTTGCCCGATTCCAGATAGTAGTACCGGTCGTCGGCGTGACCGGCCTGCAGGCCGTAATTAAATTCCACGGCAAACTTACAGGGCAGCGGCTGCTCCGACCGGTTGCGGATGTGGTATTCCACGTCCATCCGGCCGCTTTCCCGCCACAGGCTGATCTTCTTTTCAAGCTCAACGCGCCAGCTCTGGCCGTTGCGCTTAACCTCTCCTTCACGCCGCAATACCACCTGAATAGTCTCTTCGCCGACCCGGTGACCGGCCACCTCATAGCGGCCCTTCACAAAGTCGCCGTTTTCCCGGTAGTTGCCCCGGTAAAAATCCTCCACCGTGGTTTGCGGATCAAGAAAGTGGTCGATCAGGGACTTACGCTCATAATCATCATATATCAGATACTTTTCCAGGCCGGGTTCCTTGGCTAAAACAAGGTCATGGATGCTGGCCGTGCCGTCATTGTTGATATCATCCACGCCAACCACCTTGGCCCGCGCCAGATTGCCATGATATCCTTCTTCACGGCGGCTCATGGTATCGGCCAGGTTTTTCTCGCAGGGTTTAAAGTCATACTCGATGACCATGCCCCCTTCCGAAGGCTTAAGATAAAGGTCATGCAAGGGCGTTTCCATCAGTACCTCTTTAAAGCCGTCCTTGTCAAAATCCGTTTCTTCATACGGAATTAAAATATCCGGTTGCAACTCCGTAACCAGTTTTTCCGCGTGGATCAGGTTTTGAAAGATGGCGAAGCGCAGGTGGCTCAGATACAATCCGCCGAATACGCCATGCCAAAAGGGGCAGTTGCACTGCCCGGCCCACAGGGCGTCGAAGGCTTCCCGCGCTTCTTGCGGATTTTTTTCCCGGAAATGCCACAACTTGTCGCTAACACGCAGCATTTTCTTGTGCATGATATTAATCTCGGGGTACTTGGTCATAAAGTTACGCCAAAAACCGCCTCTCACAAAAATGCCCACGTCATCATACATGTTATGATCCTTGAGGTAGTGCTCAAAATCTTCGTAGGCCTTATAGGTTTTGCGAAACAGAGCCCAATGCATCATCTCGGCATAGGAAGCCGTCGGCAGATAAACGCTGCCCCGCGGCGCGGTGGTTTTTAACACTTCATCAAATGTGGTCATTTCGATCCAGTCGAGATTCTCTTCCAGGGCGCTAAAGAACCGGTCCAGCCAGCGGTCTTCATAAACATGCTTATAGGTATCGGGCCACACGCCGAACTTCTCGCCGTCATCGGCAAAAACCAGCACATGGTCCCCCTCTTCCGTGGCCAGCTTGCGCAACACCTCGATGGTGGCCTGGGGGTTCTGAAAAGGAATGGTATAGCGCAAATCCTTGCTGATGGGAAACAAATTTATGGGGTTGCCCAGGTCTTCGCTGGTATAGTAACCGGTCAGGTCTTCATCTTTAAGCCCGGCATATTTAAAGTGGGTATCATCAACAACGGTATATTTTATGCCAGCCTCGGCAAGGGTTGTGGGCAATGTCGGCTCCCATACCCTTTCCGCCAGCCACATACCGCTGGCCTCATAATCAAACAATTCCTTAACGCGACGGGTCAGCTTTTTTATCTGACCGATCCGATCGCGGGGTGGGATAACCGAAATGATCGGCTCATAATAACCGCCGCTAAGAATTTCCAACTGGCCGCGTTCCCGCAGCTTTTTTACCAGTTCCAATAGCTCGGGATGATGAACTTCCAGCCAGTCCAGCAAAATTCCGGTAAAATGAATGGCAATCCTGATTTTAGGGTGACGTTCCAATACTTCTAAAAAAGGGCGATAGGATTTTTGATACGCTTCTTCAAAAACAAAATCAAAATTTCCCACCGGCTGATGATTGTGTATGCCAAAAACAAATTTTACACGCTTCATGTCTGCTCTTTTAATTTTAGGGTGATTAACTTATGTACCAATTTGGCGGCGGTGAAATCCGGGTGGGACAAACCCCGCAGGGGACTAAGCTCCACCACATCGCAGCCCACCACATTGCCCGCCTTGAACACAGCCTCCAGAACTTCCAGGGTTTCATCCCATAAAAAACCGCCGGGCTCGGGTGTTCCGGTCGCCGGCATAATTGAGGGGTCCCAAAAATCCACATCAAAAGTGATATAGATGTTTCCACGAAGTTTAGATACTATTTCAGGCCATTGGGTACGAACCTTATGGGCATAAACTGTTTTTATACCCTCTGTTTTTATCAATTCCGCTTCTTCCGCGCATTGGGAACGGATACCCAGTTGAACAATACGCGGATTTAAATCACAAATACGCTTCATCACGCTGGCATGCGAATAGATGCTGCCTTCGTAACTCTCCCGGAGATCGGAGTGCGCGTCAAACTGAACCACGGTTATGTCATCAAATTTTTGATGAAAGGCCCGGTATAGCGGAAAGCTGACGGAATGCTCTCCACCGAGGGCCACTAAAAACTTATCGTTGGCCAGGTGCCCGGCCGCGCGCTGTTCAATCGCCCTGAAATCCTGTTCAACCCTGCCGGAGAAGCGCAACGGCTCATCGGTATGGATGCCTTTTTTATAGATTTCACAGCCATACACCTCATCAAAAAGCTCCACATAGGCCGAGGCTTGAATAATGGCCTCCGGCCCCCCGGCCGTACCCTGACCATAGCTGGTGGTTTGCTCGTAAGGCAGGGGCAAAACCACGCAGGCGGCAGCGGCATAATCGCTTTGCTGTTCGTCGAGTGCTAAAAAGCTATTGCCCATGGAAAAGCCTACGGTAACAAAATGGCCGCGGTAACCACGGTTGTCCAGCGTCCGTTTTCATCGCCCCGGGCCGCCTGGGTTACGTTCCGGCTTTCCACAATCTTATTGGAAATGGTCCATATTTGCCGCTTTTCATCCCAGGAAGAGTCCGGATCAAACTCCACGCCAAGGATGGTTGCCAGCATCTCGGCGGCAAGGTCTTCGGCATAATTACCGGATTGCTCGGCCGTTTCTCCAAACTGATGATGCTCGCTGAGATAGCCATAGGCTTTTTCATCACGGGGACGGGCCAGACCAATGGAAGAGGCGATCAGGCGCCGGGGTTCATTGGTTTCAATTTTACTGTAAACCGCATGAACGATCTGCCCCGGCACAAGCTCCCTTAAGCCTTCCTCGGCGGAAACAATGCGACAGCCGGCGGGACATATGCTGGAGACGCCCACCAGGTTAAAGGGGGCGATTCCCGCGTGGCGCAGAGCCAGTTCAAAGCTGGTTAATTTTTCCTTGTGTATGCCCAAACCCTTGGTAAAAAATATTTTCTTGGGAATATACATTCCGGGAACACTCCTTACTCGTTCTCAAAATCCTGTTCATCCGCGGCCTTCCAATAGGCACGCTTTTTATGGTTACGTCTTTTTACGGCCAAAAAAGCCCACACCAACAAAAGAACAAAAATCAGAAACACAAAATTTTCTACGTTTAAAAGCACCATCCAGCGGTAGCGCTCTTTCAGCCAACGGTACCAGTCCACTTCAAAATCGACATAGTCGATCCCCAGAACCGCCTTAAAATTCTCATCATAGCCGCGGCTGTTATCCCAACCGAGTAAAAGCGCCCTTACCTTGTCGCGCCCGAATTCCCGCATCAGATAATCCATGGCCGTATAGGCCAGGTCGTAAGCCAGTTCCGCTTTTCCCTTATTAAAGGTAAGCAGGCTGTCCATATCCTCAAAGGGAATAAGATAATTACCGGCCAGCGCGTTCCCTATGCGCAGCTTTTCCTCCAGTGTCAGCTGCTCTTTGCTCAGCTTTTGGGCGATACCTTCATGAATCCACACCGGAATATCCGCAGGCGCATAATCATATAAAAAGATATGGACCAGTTCGTGAATAAAAACACCCGGCACACGTTCAATTTCGGCGGCGTCGCTGATTTTAATAATCACCGTGCGCCGGGAAGCCATGGCCACGGCCTGGCTCCACTCCGGCACCCCCTTGTGCGTAAAGGATTGGTAGGTTTCCTCAAATCGGGTAAAATATATCTGAACCGGACTGACGGAATCTACGCTGAAAAAGGATTTTATGGTCGAGACGCGCTTACGCGTTTTTTTAACCAACTCATCCATTAAGGGCTGTTGTTTTACGGGATAATGAAAAACCATAAAGCCCTCGTACACGCGGGTGGCTGTTTGCGCCTGAAGGGAGGCGCTGCAAAGAACAAAACAGAGAAGCGCGAATTTAGCCATTTTAGCAAAGTATAACAATATATTTTTCATATACGCGCCTAAACCCCCGCTATGAATTTATGATATGCGCATCCTTATAGTTGACGCGGGTATCCACGCGTTGCAGCAACAGGTAACCGATGATAAAAAAAAGAGATATGGACAGTACGGCCAGACGTTGCGAACCGCTGACGGAAGAGATAAGACCAAAGACCAGCGGCCCCAATATGGCGGAAAATTTACCCATCAGGGCGTAAAACCCGTAAAACTCCGCCTCCATGCCCCTGGGGATGAAATGGGCCATCAACACGCGGCTGGCGGCCTGTGAGGCCCCCATGGCTGCTCCGGCAATCAGGCCGACGATATAAAAAGTAAAGGCGTCATGGGAGAAATAAGCGCCAATCGTTACAAACACCCACATGAACAAAGTGATATTGACGGTAGGCTTGGCCCCGATGCGATCGCTGAGCCGGCCCAAGCCATAGGCGCCTATTATGGCGGCGAACTGGGTGATGGCAAAAAAGATTATGACCTCCACCATGGTAAAGCCCAGGGTTTGGGTTGCAAACAGCGCCCCGAAAAACATTACCGTGTTCACACCGTCGATATAGACAAAATAGGCCCCGAGGAAGCGCAGCAACTGAGGAAAGCGACGCAGCTTTTTCAGCGTTTCCACGGTTCTCAGAACTCCGATACGGATATAGTTCTGGTTCCGGCGTTCCACCACCAACGGCGGTTCATCCACCCAAAAATAGAAAGGCAGTGAAAAGACAAGAAAAAAGAGGGCGGCCCAGATAAAACTGGGAGCCATCAGGGTAATATCGCCGCTGGCCTTGGCCAGGTTGGCATAATAAAGGGCAATAAGCAAACTGATGATGGCGCCGACATAACCAAAGGCAAAACCGGAACCGGAAACCCGGCCGATATTTTCCGGACGGGCGATTTTGGGCAAAAAGGCATTATAAAAAACCAGGGACCCCTCAAAACCGAAATTGGCCAGCACAAACAGGGTCATGGCCGTAACAACCATGCCCTTTTCCGGGAAGTAAAGCAAAACCGTTGAGCCGATACAGAGCAGCGAGTAAAAAAAGACAAACCATTTTTTACGGTTGGAATAGTCGGCCACGGCGCCCAGCACGGGGCTGGTCAGGGCCACAAGAAACATGGAGAGGGAACCGGCGATGCTCCACAAAAGATCGCCGGGATTTTCAGAGAGCCAGGGAATATCCATGGTCAGGTCGCCAACAATATAGTCCCGGAAATAGACGGCAAAAACAACCGTCACCATGATCACGCTGAAGGAGGTATTGGCAAAGTCGTATAGTACCCAGGCAAATACTTCTTTTTTGTTCTCTTTCAGGGGCACGCCGGCCGCGGGGGAAGTATGACGCATAAATGATAAAAAAAAGCTGCCCTCAGGCAGCTTGATAATTACAGTTGGTTCTGTACATTTTGTACAACAAGGTTAATAACCGATTTTAGCGTGCTGAAAACGCCATCACCCTTAACGGCCACCCCTTCAAAGGAGGGCACGTTAAAAAAGTTCAGCCTTTTCTGCAGCACATCCAGGGATTCCACCCCGGGCAAATCGCGCTTATTGTACTGTATGGCCCAGGGGAAGCTTTCCAGGGACTGACCGTCGGCCTTCAGGTTACTTTCCAGGTCGAGCAGGGTTTCGATGTTTGCTTCCATCCGGTGGGGTTGCGAATCGGCAACAAACACGATACCATCGACGCCATTTAAAATAACCTTGCGGCTGGAGGCATAATAGACCTGCCCCGGAACCGTGTAGAGATTGAACTTCGGCTTTTTCCCTTTAATCTTTCCCACTTCAATTTGCATGAAGTCAAAAAATATGGTTCGGTCTTCTTTTGTTTTGAGCGAAACCAAATCCCCGGTGAGCGAGGGGTCCAATTTGGAATGGATATATTCCAGATTGGTAGTTTTACCACTCATTCCCGGACCATAATAAACAATTTTAAGATTGATTTCCTGCAATGCCCAGTTTATAAACATTATCCGCCTCTTTAATTCATTTTATATCGAATATACAACTATTATTTAAAAGTATCATCCAAAGCATCGCCCAAAAGGCTGCTAAAATCCGAATCTATCAATTTTTCGTCTTCAGCGGGTGCGTTCGAATCATCATCCAGAATGCCGTTTAAATCTTCGATGGCTTTTTTGGTATAGATACGAATAAGGCCCAGGGTAACGCTTACATCAAAGACAACCACCAGAAAAAAGGCTTCGCCGACATTGGACAGATAGACATTGCGTTTTTCCCCTTCATGGAAGAGCAGCTTGAACTTTGCTTCTTCGCCCACAAGCTTGGCCATTTCCGAGGTTGCCGCGAAATCGCTGGCGGCCAGGGCGGAAAGTACCGTTGTGTTCATATTATCCGTATTGCCACGCTGGCTGATGAGCTGACCGCTCATATCGGCAAATAAAATGGCCGAGGCCTTTGTTTTATTTGCCAGTTCGGAGAGTACGCGGGTTATTCCCTCATACTGTGTGCTGTTAAGGATTACCTGACGGCTGCCATCCTTTAACTTTCTCGTTTGTACCATAAATTACCCCACTAAGTTATTTATTGTGCAATTTAATTAAATTTGTGTTGATTGTCTCTTTTTTAATCTTTCCAGGGCGATTTTAACACTTTCGCGCAGCCGTTCCAGCGCTTCTCCCAGGTCGCGTATTTCATCATTGGTGCGTACCTGGATGGCCTCATTGATTTTGCCCTGGCTTATTTCATTGGCTTTTTCGGTCAGATATATTATCGGACTGATTATTCTGTTGGCTAAAAATATTACAACTAATATGCCAATCAAAGTTATTCCGCCGATAATGGAAATTATCAAAACATTTATTTCCCTCAGCGCCCGGTCAATGTAATCCTGTTTCATGCCCACGCGCACAAAGCCCAGGTAGCCCTCTTCCACCGGAATGACGATATCGCGACACTTTATGGCCCCGCCGTCCAGATCAAGGTCATGCACCTTATCATCGGTTACGGGCAACAGAGCCGTTAGTTCCGGCGGAATTTGTCCGTTCAACGTTTCAGCCAAAACTTCATTCTCGCTGTTCTGAATAACAATATAGGCCACGCTCTCAAAGCTAAGGGCCTTGGTAATGATCTGCTTGAGGCCGAAGGAATCCTCGCTCAATATTTGTTCGGAGGCGGATTGGGCCAGGTTACTCCCCAGGGCCCGGCCCCGTTCTATCAGCTCCCACTCTATTCTTTGGGCCACGGTGGAGTTTATGATCAACACCAGTATGATACCCAGAAACAGGTTGCTGACTACCAGAATGCCGCTTATTTTCCAACGTAAACTAAGACGCATGTTTCTTTTCTTCTTTGCTTTATATCATTATAACCACAATACGTGGCCTAAATCAATTTCTTTTTTAAATACTGCAACATATCGGATTGAAAGGCAATTTTTTTCTTTTCATCGCTGATCTCATCGCTGATCAGTTCTATGAGTTCGGCGATGCGTTCCACCGGAAATTTCGATTTTTCCATTTCCATATCGGCAATCATGTCGTCGATAACAAATGTGGCCACCGGCCCGATGATGCTCATCAATACCTTTTCCAGGGTTTCAAAAAAAGATGTTTCGGCGTAATTATGTTTTTTCCGCTCCACCTGGCTTACATCGATAACGCCATGTGTATAAAGGTTATACATGATGTGGGCAACATCCTTAACGGTCATGGCCAGCGTATTGGCTATTTCCTGTATGGATTGTTCTCCGTTTATCTGCGTAAGGACCGCCCACTCCGCCGAACGCAGGTTTAACCCCGTTGCCGATTTAATCTCGGATTTCTTATAGATCACATGAGGTTGTGCGATAAATTTTCGTGCTCTCCCGGCCAAGCCTGTCTTCCTTTATCCTGTATGTATGATCATTTTCCCGCCAGTATTTTTATTTCATCCGCCTCCAACTGCGCCTTGCGCAGCAAATGTGACGGATTGATGGCGTGACTTTTCGCCTTTTTATATATCTTTTTTTCCTGAACGATATGCGACAGGCTGACATTAATGGTTATGCGCAAAAGGGAGACAACCTGGGGATTGTCGCAAAGGGTTACCAAAAGCACATTTTGCGATATTTTTCCGACAATAAACAGGTCGCTCCAAAAAAACTCAATCTCCGAAAGGGGATTGTCCGCCTGGAAGGTGAGCGCATGTATGCGCAGGATGCGGATGGCTATGTTCTGCATATCTTCGGTACTGATATCCAGACCATGCGATTCCATAACCGCCCCGCGCATGGTGGCAATAAAACTGCCCTTCACCGATGGCAGATTCTGTATTTCATGCAGCCAGCGTTCTATCATCTGTTATATTTTTCCTATAGCCTGTTTGATTAAAGGAATTACCGTATCGCTTTTTGTTTTTTTATCCAGTTCGATCACAATATATTCACGCTGATAGGGGGTGATAATCAATCTTTTATCACCCGTAAGAATACTTACAAAGCGCACCGGCTGTTTGCTGTAAGGCGCCGCCATCCTGTTGGCCTGCATAATGATGAAAACCACATTCAACAGTTGCGAGGCGCCTTGCTGGTCGGTGGAGAATAAGGTCTCGCCCCCGGCATCCAGCACCCACACCATATTGACCCCGCGTATGGTCAACAGCCGCTCAAACATCTTGTTATAGATATTTTCACCGTCGCCCTGGGCATGATCCAGCTTATGCATGCCCTCCAGCAAAAGATTGCTCCAGTTGGTATGGATGGTGCGCACGGGCGGCCGGACATCGCTTTCCACCTTAAAGCGTCCGTCCACCAGCCCCAGAAGCTTGAAGACCGCCTCCTCGCCTATGTAGGGATCGTATTCCGCATGGGTGACCTGCCCGCTTTCAAAATAGACAAAGCCAAAACGCCCGGCGCGCTCTATGGTAAGCTTGGCCGTGTTATGCTCCATACAGTTCAGTTGAATCAAGCTGGGTAGCTTGATATCTCTTAGGTTTCCGATTAATGCCATATCAGCCTAACAGGTCAAATACTTTTTGACGCAGCGCCTTCATCTCAAAGGGCTTTTCCACATAATAACAGGCGCCCAACTCTTCCGCTTCATCTTTTTTATCACTGGAGCCATACGCGGTCATAACCATCACCTCCGTGGAGGGATATTTCTTCTTTACCTCCTTTAGCAAATCCAGCCCGCTTATCCCCGGCATAAATATATCCGTGATAATCAAATCGAAGGGTTTTTCCTCCATGCGGCTCAATGCTTCCTCACCGGAAGCGGCGGTGGCCACCTCATAATCCTTTTTTGAAATGATAAAGCTTTGATACAGGCTAAACGTTAAGGTTTCCTCATCATCCACAATGAGTAATCGACGGGCCATTATGACTCCTGTTGATTTTGTTTTATATACGGTAAATAAATGGTAAACTCGGTTCCCTCGCCCCAGACGGAATCCACCTCCAGCCGGCCGGCATTTTCATCCAACAGGCGGGTGCAAATAGAAAGCCCCAGGCCAACGCCATCGCTTTTGGTGGTATAAAAGGGTAAAAAGATATTCTCGATCTTTTCCGGCGGTATGCCGGCGCCGTTATCCCTTACCTTTATCATCACCACACCGGGCTCCCTTTGTTCTGCCGTGGCCAGCAAATCCGGTTCATAACTGGAAATAACATCGATGTGCCCGCCCCTGGGCATGGCGTCCATCGCGTTGAGCAACAGATTGAGAACAACCTGTTCAAACTGGCTCTCATCAATATAAATATTCGTGGAATCAGTCCCAAATTCTGTTTTGTAGCTAACATTTTTTTTCAACATGCGCGAGCGCAGCAGCAAAAAAACGCCGTCGACAATGTTGGGCAACGAGTGAAAGGCGGGCTTGGGCCTGCTGGGCTTGGCAAAATTAAAAAAGCGCTGCAACAGGGCATTGCTGCGGTCAATTTCCTTAACCACCCGTGAGACCAGTTGGGCCCGGAAATCACCGGGGCTGAAAGTTTCCAACAACACTTCCGACGAGGTTTTAATGCCACCGAGCGGATTGCGGATTTCATGGGCCAGGCCCGCGGCCAGTTCCCCCAGGGTGGCCAGACGATCCATGCGGCTCATTTGACGGCGAAAATTTATCTGATCACGGATATCGCGAAAAATAAAAACCACGCCGTGCTGCCCGTTGGCAAACTCAAAAACGGTGGTACTGAAACCGATCGGTATAATCTCATCGCGGGAAGACTTCAGGTTAACTTCCTGGCTTTCAAACATCTTCTCTTCTTCAAATATCTGATGGAATATCTCCCGGGCCTTGTCCTCTTCGGCAAAAAGGGTATGGATGGGCTTGCCCAATATCTCGCGGGAAGAATAACGCAGTAAATCGAGGGCCGACTTGTTTAAAAAGGTGATCTCTCCCTTTTGATCGGTGGTGATAATGCCGCTGGATATATTTTGAACAATGCGTTTATGGAATTGAAAAACGCTGTCCAGCTCCTCGTATTTTTTTTTCAGACGGGCGTATTTGTCCTTATAATGGGCCAGTTGCTCACGCACTTCGCCCATCGAGTTCAAATCGTTTACAAGTTGATTGACGCGCTGTATGTTTTCTTTTTTTTCCTCGAGGTATTTACTCATGCCACCTTTTCAGTTTCAATAAAAGAGTAGACAGATTACAGCAGACCCGGCTAAGTATCAAGCCTAAACGGCAAACAAGGGGTCAACATCTATGGATATGTTAACATGGGCATGTTTTTTATCACGATAGCTTTGCACCACATCGTGGATAATCTTTTTGCTTTTCCTGCCCGCCGTATCCCGCCGGGGGTCTATTTTAACCGTTATTTGCCAGCGATACATATTTCTAAGCCGAGAAAGCGCCGCGGGCGCCGGTCCGATAACTTCGGCCCAGGCCGTCAGATGCCTGCGTAACGGAATTCCAATCTGTCGCGCTATATTTATGGCGTCCTTAAAGTCCGCCGCGGCCACCGTTATTACTATTAATCGGTAAAAGGGGGGATATTTATAATTCTCGCGGTGTTTTATTTCTTCGTTGTAAAAACCGTCAAAGTCATGCTCCCGGGCAAGCTGAATGGCATAATGATCCGTCTGATAGCTTTGCACAACCACCTCGCCCTCTTTTTCGGCCCTGCCGGAACGCCCGGCCACCTGGGCCAGCAGTTGAAACACCTTTTCCGCCGAACGAAAATCCGGCACCGCCAGCCCCACATCGGCGGATATCACCCCCACCAGGGTTACATTGGGAAAGTCCAGCCCCTTGGAGATCATTTGCGTGCCCAGCAGAACGGGCGCCTTGCCCTGGCGGAAGGCATCCAGTATGCGCTGATAGCTGTTCTTGCCGCGGGTGGTATCCTGATCCATGCGCAATACGGGCATGCCCGGATATAATTTTTCCAGTTCCTGTTGCAGCTGCTGCGTGCCCGCCCCTTTGTATTCCAGATCCTTGCTGCCACAATTGGGGCAATAGGCACTGGCGGGCGTTTTAAAGCCACAGTAGTGGCAACGCAGGGAAGTATCATAGCTGTGATAGGTCAGGCTGACGTCGCACTCGGCGCATTTTACGATAAAACCGCAATTCAGGCATTGTTGAAAGGAGGCGTAGCCCCGGCGGTTTTGCAATAGTATTATCTGCTCATCCCGGGCCAGGCGGCGATCCATATGTTCCAGGAGGTAACCGGAAAAAACCTTGCGACCGCCGGCCTTTTTTTCCTTACGCATATCCACAAGGTGTATGGTGGGCAGGGGCATTTTATTGGCCCGCTCCATCATGGTCAGCAGGGTATGTTTGTTGTTCCGGGCATTGTAATAGGATTCAAAGCTGGGCGTGGCGGAACCCAGAACCACATGGGCGCGGTGCATCCTTCCCAGATAAAGGGCCACATCGCGCGCGTTATAGCCCGGAACGCTGTCGGTCTGCTTATAACTTTGCTCGTGCTCCTCGTCCACAACAATCAGGCCGATATCCTCCAAAGGGGCAAACAGGGCCGAACGCGGCCCTATGACGATGGACACCTGTCCGCTGTGGCAGGCCATCCAGGCGTCGTAGCGTTCTCCCATCGACATCTTACTGTGAAAAATGGCAATATTCTGATCAAAGGCCCGTTCAAAGCGACTGACCGTTTGCGGAGTCAGGGCGATTTCCGGGATCAGAATGATGCCCTTGCGGCCGGCCGCCAGTACCCGTTTCAGGATTTCGATGTAGACCACGGTTTTTCCGGAACCGGTGATGCCATACAACAGAAAGGAACGATACTCCCTTTCTCCGGGATTGGCACAGACCGTTTCGATGACTTTTTTTTGTTGTTCGGTCAAGGAGAAAACTTTTTCCTCCTCATCATAGTCCATCTCCGGGTGGCGCTCCACCACCTTGTCCACCAGGTCCACCAGGTGCCTGCCAGCCATTTTATGCAGGGTCGCCCGGGCCATGCCCGTTTCCCTCAAAAAGGCGCTCAGCAAAATCTCCTTTTCCCTGTTTTCAAACAGAAAAGAAGCCACGCGCGGTTTTTTACTCAGATAGCGCTCAAAATGAGCATCCGCCTTTATTCTGTTTTCCAGGTCGGCCGGAATGCGTACATGTTTGCGGATAAGGGCGGATACGCGCGCGCCCTTATGTTCGGCCTCGCTGTAGACCAGCCCTTTCTTCTCCAGGGCCCGTAAGACGGAATAAAAGGAACCGGTACCCATCTTTTTGCGATAATAACTTTTACTTTTGCCGGGATTCTCCCCGATCATAAGATAGAGGTCCTTTTGACGCTCCGGCAGCGCGACGGCCGGGTCTTCTTCCACCAAAAAGAGGTTTTCCTGATCGTGGGCTTCCAGTCCCTTTGGGATGAACAATTGCAGCGCCTGTCCCAGCGGGGCCATATAATAGGAGCTGATCCATTGAGCCAGCTTCATGGCATCCGGCCGGATCAGGGCTTTGTCATCCAATACATCCAGTACGGACTTAACGCTGGAATAAGAAGATTTTTCCGGGAGGTTGATAACGATTCCGGTAATGGTTCTTTTCCCGAAGGGGACTAAAACACGGTATCCGGGTGTGATATGCGAAAAGGAATCGGGTAAATGATAGGTAAAGGCGTGATAGATAGGCAGATTGAATACGACTTCAACGTATGGCATAGGATAAAAAGCCCCGCATGGCGGGGCCTTAAGTTAAATTATTCTTTTACGACCCAGACCTTGACAGATCCTTCCACATCGGAATGCAATTTAACATTTACAGTGTAAATACCAAGTGCTTTAATGGGTTCGTCCAAAAGAATTTTACGTTTTTCGATATCAAAGCCCTGTTCCTTAAGGGAGTCGGCGATATTTTGCGAGGTTACCGAACCAAACAATTTATCTTCCTCACCCACCTGAACGGAAATGGTGCAGGAAACATTCTCAAGCTTTTTAGCCAGTTCGGCCGCGGCCTGTTTCTCTTTTTCCTGTTTCCACGACTTTTGTTTTTGATCGTTTTCAAAACGCTTGCGGTTCTGCTTATTGGCCAAAAAGGCTATCCCCTGGGGAATAAGAAAATTACGGGCAAAGCCGTCCTTTACCTTTACTTCCTGACCGGCTTCACCCAAACCGTCATAATCTTGTCTTAATAAAACATTCATAATGCTATGTTCCTTATAGATTTATCTTAGCGGGTAAAATCAGTTACAAACGGGATAAGCGCCAGGTGACGGGCACGTTTTACCGCGCGGGCCAACTGACGTTGCATCTTGGCCGATGCGCCCGATGTATGGCGGGGAATAATCTTCCCCTGCTCGGTCAAATACTTTTTTAAAAGCTTTTCATCCTTAAAATCAATGTAGATGATTCCTGCTTCGGTAAAAGGACAATTTCTTTTTTTACGTTGCTTAATCATTTTTTTCCTCCTCGGTGCTTGCCTCTTCGGCGGGGGCTTCCGCGGCGTTCTCTTCTTCCGCGCCGGCTTCCTCCGTCACTTCCGTCTCACTCTTTGCGGCGGTCTCTTCAACAGGGGTTTCCTCAACCGCGCTCTCTGCCGCCGGAGCCTCTGTTTTTTCCTCCACAGCCTCGGGCGCGGGCGTTTCCGCGGGCGCTTCGGCGGCGGTTGAAGCCACTTCCAGCGATGCCTGCATTTTGGCGGCCTTGGCCATGGCTTTTAACTGATGCTTGTCGTAACGATAGGTCAGATAACGTAAAACCGGATCGGTGTAATTGTATTCGCTTTGCAGCGCCTTGGGAATATTGCCTTCGCCTTCAAATTCAATCGCCACATAAAATCCATACTGTTTTTTCTGGATTTCATAGGCAAGACGACGCTTACCCCATTTATCTACCTTGCGGATGGTTCCGCCGTTCTCTGTGATGATCTGTGAAAAACGATCCACGGCATCATCGATCTCCTTTGCGGGGAGCAGGCTGTCTAAAATGACAACCGTTTCATAAATGGCCATATAGCCTCCTTTGGTCTGATGATCCCGGCCCTTGTGACCGGGATAGGATGATTGGTTTACAGCAGCGGCGCGATAACCAGCGCAACCACCGACATGAGTTTAATTAAAATGTTCAACGAGGGACCCGAGGTGTCCTTAAACGGATCGCCAACGGTGTCACCCACAACCGCCGCTTTGTGCGGCTCGGAACCTTTTCCGTACTTTTCGCCCTTAATGGTAATGCCTTCCTCGATCATTTTTTTGGCATTATCCCAGGCGCCGCCGGCATTGGACTGAAAAAGAGCCATCAGAACACCGGCCGATGTTACGCCGGCCAGCAGACCGCCCAACATGGTGGCGTCGCCCAAAAAGCCCATCAAAACGGGAACCAGCACGGCCAGCAAACCGGGAACGACCATCTCGCGAATGGAAGCGGAAGTGGATATCTCCACACACTTGCCATATTCGGCCTTGCCATTGGCTGCTTCAAAGGTTTTACGATCCTCATCGCTCCACGCGGAAGCTTCCCGGCCTTCATTTTTCTTCATCACGGCCAGGGCGGCGGAGAGCTCCGGTATGGTTTTAAACTGGCGACGCACTTCCTCGATCATGGCCATGGCCGCGCGGCCCACGGCCTGCATGGAAAGGGCCGAAAAGAGAAACGGCATCATGGCCCCGATAAACAGAGCGGCCATCACCTTGGGATCGGTTACATTGATGGAACCCAGCTTATCCGCGTGGGTAGCGTTATAGGATTCGATAAAGGCGGCAAACAGGGCCAGGGCGGTAAGCGCGGCGGAACCGATGGCAAAGCCCTTGCCAATGGCGGCGGTTGTGTTACCGACGGCATCCAGCTTATCGGTGCGTTGGCGTACCTCGGCGGGCAGTTCGGCCATTTCGGCAATACCGCCGGCATTGTCCGAGATAGGCCCGTAGGCGTCCACGGCCAACTGGATACCCGTATTGGAAAGCATGCCCACGGCGGCGATGGCAATGCCGTAGAGTCCGGCAAAATAATGCGCGCCCAGAATGGCAATGGCGATAATGATTATCGGCATGGCCGTGGAAAGCATGCCCACGCCCAAACCGGCGATAATGTTGGTCGCCGAGCCGGTAACGGACTGTTCCGCGATGGAACGAACCGGTTTTTTACCGGTGCCCGTGTAATACTCGGTGATCAGACCGATCAACAGACCGGCAACCAGACCGAACAGAGTGGCGTAAAAAACACCGGAAGAGGTATAAAGCACACCACCGAGATTCCATTGGGCCGGCAACATGCGGTCGATGATAAAATAGGAAGCGATTACCATAACGATGGAAGAACCGAACTCGCCGATATTCAGCGCCTTTTGCGGATCGCCCCCCTCCTTAACCTTTACAAAAAAGGTACCGGCAATGGAGGTTAATATACCCGTGGCCGCCAGGGCCAGCGGCAATATAACGCCGCTCAGTCCGCCTACCGTTTTAAATTCCGGCAGGGTTAAAAAAACAGCGCCCAGAACCATGGTACCGATAATGGAACCGACATAGGACTCAAAAAGGTCGGCGCCCATACCGGCCACGTCACCCACGTTGTCGCCCACATTGTCGGCAATGGTCGCCGGATTTAGCGGATGGTCTTCCGGAATACCTGCTTCCACCTTACCTACCAGATCGGCGCCCACATCCGCGGCCTTGGTATAAATACCGCCGCCCACGCGGGCAAAAAGAGCGATGGAGGAGGCGCCGAAGGAAAAGCCGGTAATTACGGATAAAACGCGATTGATGCCGTCAACATTCATGCCGAACATACCTTCATAAATAAACAGCAGAGCGGAGAGTCCCAAAACCCCCAGCCCGACGACGCCCAGCCCCATAACGGAACCGCCGGCAAAGGCGATTTCCAGAGCCTTGCCCAGGCTTGAGCGGGCGGCGTTGGTGGTGCGTACATTGGCGGCGGTGGCCACGCGCATGCCGATATTACCCGCAAGGGCGGAGGCAAAGGCGCCCACAATAAAAGAGACGGCGACCATGGCCGAAGATTTTTTCGGGTCGGCGGAAAACCCCAAAAGGGCGGCCACCACAACCACAAAAACAATGAGCACTTTATATTCGGCACGCAAAAAGGCCATGGCTCCCTCACGGATATGGCCCGAAATTGATTTCATCTGGTCGGTTCCAACTTCCTTTTTGTTAATCCAGGAAGAACGGAACATACCGTAGAGCAGTGCAAGAACAGCACTGGCCATTGCAAACAAAAGCGTATATTGCATGTACGGAGTTCTCCTATTCTAAAACATTTTTATTGTAATGATTCATCGCATGGTTGATATCTTTGGCCATCCAGGCATTCACGCCGTCCAAAGCCGCGGCAAAAACCGTTTCCAGTTGTTTTAGCGAAGCTTCGTCAAACGGACTTAATACAAAATCAACAACGGAATCTTCCGGAGGAGGCCCTATTCCCAGACGCAAACGGTTAAAAACATCCGATTGCAACTGCCAGATAATGGACTTTATTCCGTTATGTCCACCGTCCGAACCTTTTTTTCTAAAACGCAGCGTGCCAAAGGGAAGCTGAAAATCATCATAAACCACCAAAATCCGTTCCGCCGTTATTCCCGTGGCTTCCATCACCTGGCGGACAGCCTGCCCGCTCAGATTCATATAGGTGGTCGGCTTAACCAACAGCACTTCCCGGTCACCCTGTTTGTGGGCCGAAAAAAAATAATCCCCTTTGCCGGGAACAAAGGGGATTCCAAACTTTTCAGCATAATAGTCTAAAAATAAAAAACCGATATTGTGACGCGTAGTTTGATACTTTTTCCCGGGGTTACCCAACCCAAAAAGAGCAAACAACAAAAACGGCGTTACCCTTCTTCCGTAGCTTCGCTACTTTCGGCTTCACCCTCTTCTTCTTCCTCACCGGAAAGGGTTTCAGCCGCTTTTCTGGTTACATGCACCTGGCACAACATTACGGCCGGGTCGTCAAGAACCGTCACATCTTTCAAGTCAAGATCGCCGACACGCACAACGTCTCCGATTTCCATATCGGTAATATCCACCTCAACGGTATCGGGCATGTTTTTCGGCAGAACCTGTATATTCAGTTCGTTTTTCATAATAGAGAGCAAACCGCCAAGCTTTACACCGGCCGACTCGCCGACATAGTTTATCGGCACCGTCACCTTAATTTCATGACCGGCGGCCACGCGCATAAAATCCACATGCAGCACGTCGCTGCGCAGGGGATGCACCTGAACCTCCTTAATAACGGCCATCTCTTTTTGTCCATCCACATCGATGGTAATCACCGAAAAATCGGAACGCAACAGACGCCCCAACTCCAATTTGTCCACACTCACGGATACCGCATCGTTTTCCGCGCCGTAAATAACGGCAGGCACGCGTCCGTTACGCCGCAGATATCGCGAAATCGATGTACCGGCATTGTCACGTTTCTGAGCGGAAATTATAACTTCCGACATTCTTATAGGCTCCTAAATTAGAAATCATAAAAAAATGCAAGCCTGCGCTTGCATTAAAAAACAAGCTGGGGTGCTAGGATTCGAACCTAGGAATGGCGAGACCAAAACCCGCTGCCTTACCACTTGGCGACACCCCAGTGTTTTATTGTAAAGATTGGTAATATAAACAGATCAAACAATTTTGTCAATAAAAAAGAGGCTGTAATCCGGACACTTTTTTGCTTTTTTTACTCTTTATATTCATGTTCCAGAATAAATTCATTGCCCACAAGATTGTTAAAAATAAATCCGTTTTGCCGCAACATGCGGATACTGGCGATGTTATAGCGGTTCACCCGGCAGTAGATGGCCTTATAGATGCCCCGGAACCGTTCCAGCACCATTCCCACCGCCCTGCTGCCCACGCCCATCCCGCGTGATTCGCCCAGAACGACGATCAATTGAGCCATATTCTTTTTCATATCTCCGCGATCACCAAAAACCCGGACGTCACCCACCAGTCTGTTTTTTAAATAGACTTCAAAGTGATGTATGAATTCCGGCCGGGAAAAATCTTCCCCTTCCTCCTGATGTCCCCAGCTTAAAAAGCGACGGATCAGCGGATCCCTGCTCCAGACCCTGCGTCTTTCATCGACAGGGGCGTCGTCTGTTTTTTTGATGGTAATATCCATATCCGGTCCCTGAATTGCCTTGGGGAACTATCGTCCTTTTGTCCTCTTTTTTAACAATCGACGTTAAAAATTAAAAACAAAACCAAAACTATTCAAGCCGTTCAGGCCGTTGGCGGGCTGACTGTAGGCATAACGCACGGTAAAATCATCATAAGTCATGGCCGCGCCCAGGGACCAGCTCAGGGATTCCCGGCGGGTACGCACCCCGGCCAGCAGTTCCACCCGCTCCAAAGGGCGATACAACATGCCCATGGCGTAAGAAATCTCCTCGCCCTTTATCCAGATAAGTTCCGGTAACAGCAACAAAGTGTCGTCAAACATCTCTTCCAGCAGACGATAACTGAAACCGCTGCGCACGGTCAGCGGCAAGGGGGTGGCCACCTTGTCCAGGGCAGACATGATACCGGCATTTTGTACAACAAGCCCCCAGTCCGTTCCCGGAGCCACATTATGGTACTGCACGCCCACATCCGCGGCCCAGCCGGGAGCACTGGCCAGATAGTATTTTTCAAAAAGATATTTGACGCGGACGCCTACCTGCCAGGGGCCCATATAGCGGGCATAGCCCAGACCCAGGGCCAGGTTAAAGGCAGTACTTATCCCCCGCGGCTGATCTTCCGGCACGTCGCCCCGTATCTCTATACCGGGAATATTCAGAAAGTCCGCGTCCACAAACCAGGCGCTTTGGGCATCCCGGAACAGGGCCGCCATGGAGCTGTGGGTGGCGTCCAGCAAACCCTGCTGGTAATTAAACAACACCGAAGAGCCCGCAGCCCGCAAAACGCCCGCCGGGTTGGAATAAATCATGCCCGCATCCCCGCCCAGCGCGGTTCCCGTGTAGCTCAGAGCGGCCATGCGCACATCCCCCGGCAGCTTCAACAGATCGAAACCGCTGTTATTTTGCGCCCAAAGGGCCTGGACCGCCAAAAGTAAAAAAAAGATTTTTTTCATTTCCGTTCCTTAAAAAAAGAATTGCCAGCTAAACATATGGCTTGCCCCTTCATCCACCACGGAAGAAGCAAAGACATAGTCCAGATAACTTTGTATATCCATAAATTTAAAATCCATCCCGGCGCCATAGGTAAAACGCGTGCCGTTATACCCCAGGCGCAGGGCGATATTATCCCCGTACAGGGCCTCAACGCCAAAGCGGTGTTCAAATTCGCTTTGGTTGCTGGTAACAAAATCGTAGGCTACATTCAACCAACTTAGCGGCGTGGTGTAGAACAGCCCCGCCTTGTAAATAACCGGCAGGCTAAAGCTGGTATTGCCACCCCGGCTGAATATTTTTTCGGTATTGGCCTTTAAGTCCACCCCAAGGTTTTCCACCACCAGGGCCAACCCCAGATTGTCGCTCCAGCCGTAGTAAAGGCCCACATCGCCCCCCACGCCCAGGGCGCTGTAATCGAACTCGGCCGTACCGTCGTTGATGTTTTCAATAACCATTTTAAGATTAGCGGCAACCCTTAGGTTTGGGCCAAAGGTACGCATAAAGGTACCGTATATGGCATGCATGCCGTGATTGATCCCCCCCACATCCTGTCCGATGCTGTTATAGGAACGCAGGTTTCCCGTTCCGCTGGTCAGCCATCCCACCGAGACGGCCGCCTTGGGCGGCACGGGAGAGGTATAGCCGGCAAAATAGGCATAACGGTCCAGGGACATGAAATTACCGGAGATCGCGGCCACCCGCCGCCCCTCCAGGCCGGTCAGGGCCGGATTGCTGAAAAAGGCATAGGCGCCGCCGGGCATGGCCGCGCCGGCATTGCCCATGGCCATGGAACGCCCGCCCAGCCCCACGCGCAAAAAAGCCCCCGTGCGACCGCCATGATGGTTAATCTGGGAAAAAAGCGGAGCGCCCGCCAGTAACAGCACGGCCGCAATCCGCATAAAATAGCTGTTTATCGATATTCGCCTTGCATTAATCAATGACCACCACCTTTCCCCATGTGACCTTTCCCCCGATATCGGCGCGGAAGAAATAGACGCCGCTATCCACGATCCGTCCGTCTATATCCCGGCCGTCCCATTCCACGCTTCGGTCCCGGCTGCCATCGGACCAGTTGCCCTCATCCGCGTTCAGGGTGCGCACATGCTCCATGGCCCAGTTGTATATTTTTATCTCCACCGGAGTATTGCCGGAGATATCAAACTGAAAGCGGGTATAGCCCGAACGCGGCGGCGAAAAAGGCGAGGGATAGGCATACACCGCCGGCGAAGTACGCTGGCGTGTGGAAATATAGGAGCGCGTAACCCGCCAACTGTTGCCCCGGTCCGTGGTGGAGGCCAGACCGTCGCCCGACCCCATCCACCACCATGTCCGGCCGTTAACCGTTTGCGACGTGGCCGAAAAATACTCACGATCCAGGATCTTTTCCCCGTTGGAACTGTCCACCACCGGGGGCAGCTCATACCAGTTGGCACCCCGGTCGTCGGAAACAAACAGACCGAGATCGGCGGCCACAAAAACCGTTTCTCCGTCAAAACCGAAGTTGTGGGCAAAAACCCCTTTCAGCACCACATCCCAGTTGTTGCCGCCATCCTCCGATTTACTCACGGCGCGTATTTCATCGCCATCCACCGCCTCGATGGTTGCCGCCCACACCGTTTGCGTGGCTTCCTGCCAGGCCAGGGCCACCACAAAATTACCGGAAATGGGCCTGTCCTGATTTTGATGCGTAAAATGCCGCCAGCTTGTCCCGCCATCCTCAGATTTGCTTATGCCCTCCGCCGAGCCATACCAGATATTGCCGTTTTCCGTCATCACCGAAAAGGCCCTGTGCTTCAGATTATTCAGGCTGTTAAAGGGCTGGCCGTCCGGGGTAACCACCTGCCAGCTGCGCCCCATGTCGTCGGAACGGCGCAGACCGCCGCCAAAGCTGGCTATCCACACGGTGCTGTCATGAAAGGCGATATCAAAGGTGATATTCTGGATATTGGTGGTGGTGGGCGCGTATTCGGTCTCATCCACCGCATCCACCGGCTGAGGGATATAGGTCCAGTTTTTACCGCCGTCCCGCGTGTAGCTTAAGCCGCCGCCGGCGGAAAAGTTTTGATCCTCCGCCGTGGTATCAAAGGCGGTGGCGATCCACAGGGTACGATCATCCATAAACCCCAGGGCCGAAACGCCGCCCTTGGAGGGATAGTGACCCGGCATAAAGCTTTGCCAGCTTTGACCCTGATCCCGGGTGACATTCAGCCCAAAACCGGTGGAGGCCCATAGCTGATCATTATGCACAAGCAGGTCTACCGTGGCATTACCCAAAAAGGCTGGCGTATCGCCGCCCTGCAGTTTAAAGCTTTGGGCCACGCCGCCCCGCAAAAGGCTTAGGCCCGCCGTCAATAATAGTAACATCATACTTAAATATTTCATGGCAACACCTCAATGGAATCGGTAAACACAGGCGTCAGGTGGTTAAGCTTATCCCGCATGTAAAAAGTGAATATATAGGTTCCCGCCTCGGCGCTGTTGGAAATCAGCGTGGTCAGGGTATAAATGCCGTCTCCGGCCTCGGCGTCCCCCGCTTCCACAAAAGGGTTATCCAGGTTAAGCGGACGACCGTTATCCACCATCAAAAAGGGCCGGCCGTTATTGCTGTAGCTTGTATCCGGCTTAAGGGAAAAAAAGTAAACCGAGTCGACGTCGCCAAGCCCCTGGGGATCATCCACCCGCGCAAATATGGGCACAATGGTAAAATCGCCGTTCACCGCGGGACGCTGCACCTGATCAGGAATATCTACCCAGAGTATCCGCCCGCCCTCATTTTCAATTTGCACCTTTTGAGTCAGCGGCGTGCCGGAAACGCCAAAGCGATCCGTGGCGTTTAGCGAAAAAACATAGCTGCCCTGCAGCCCGGCCGCGAAACTGCTGTCTATTGGCAGGCTGTACAGCGAGTCACCGGCCTGTCCGTCCTTTTGCAGCTCATAGGGATCCTGTAATACCGAGACGTCATTTTGCAGCACATCCATGGTCACCAGTTCTATCTCCTCCAGGGAATCGGGATCGGTTACCCGCGCCGTCACCTTTAGGGGGCTGAAACCGGACGGCAACAGGGAAGGCACGGTAAAAGTTACGACCCGGGGCGCGGCGTCATAGGCAAACAGCACCGGGGCCACTTCTTTTTCAACAACCGTTCCGCTTTTGTCGCCCACGCTGAACTCAAAGCGGTAAACGCCGGTAAGCGTTGTAATCTCCGAGGGCACATAGCGGTTGCGATACACCCCGTCTCCGGCCAACACATCCCCGGAATTGCTTTGATAGCCGCCGTCATCCAACAGGCTGCCTTCAAAAATCATCGTCTCATCGGCATTATATACCTTAAAGGCGGCCCCGGTCAAAAAGGCCGGACCGTCGCCATGGGCGGCGCGTAGTTCCACCGTCACCTCTTCCACGCTGTTGGTGTTCCAGGAGGAAGGCATGATCACCGACTTAATCTCGGGAGCGCCGGGTTCCTGCTCGTTGACCGCGTCCCGGCAGGCGCTTAAGCCCGCCAGCAACACAACCAGCGCCATGACCAGACCCGTTTTATATCTTATCATATTATTTTTCTTCCCCGTTTTGCCGGATCAGCTCAAGGGCCGCCCATTCGCCCTCTTCCTTCCGGCCGTTAAACTTCCAGCCGTTTTCCATATAGGCCCGTAATACTTTCTCTTCGTCGGTCAGCAGCAATCCGGAAAGGATCAGCCTGCTTCCCGGGCCGGCAAAATGCGCCATCTCTCCGGCCAGCTC
This sequence comes from Calditrichia bacterium, assembly GCA_027006055.1. Lineage (GTDB taxonomy): Bacteria > Calditrichota > Calditrichia > Calditrichales > J004 > J004. The sequence goes on from JALTKX010000226.1 coordinate 30,203, forward strand.
CAGCAGCACATTGCGATTGATATTGGCCACGATCACGTCGTAGGCTTCCCGGGGCGCATCGCTCAACACACCTGTAAACCAACGGATTTTATCCGGCACCCCGTTAAGTTCGCCATTCTCCCGGGCGTTTTCCATCGCTTCGGGATCAATATCGAAGGCCACCACGCCGGCCGCGCCGCGCCGGGCCGCGTATATGGCCAGAATACCGCTTCCGGTGCCGGCATCCAAAACTTTTTTATTTTCAAGATCGTACTCTTCCAGCAAACGCAAAATCAACCGCGTCGTCTCATGATGTCCCGTGCCAAAAGCCATCTTGGGGGTAATGACCAGTTCAATATCCTCCGGCCCGGCGTCGGCCGCCTCCCAAACGGGACGCACCACTACGTGGCGGCCCAGACGGAAAGGCTTAAAATGCACTTTCCAGTTTTCGTTCCAGTTTTCCGCGGGGATAGCGCCGATCTTTATCTCATCTCCGTTAAATCCGGGAAGATATTTGTGAATGCGGGCCATAACTTCCCGCAACAAGGGCCCGCGCGGTGTATCCTCAAAAACAACCTGAAGGCCCGCCTCTTTTTCCGTTATCCCCTCGCATCCCAGGGAAAACATCTCCGCCCCAATCACTTCACGCCAGGGCGGCTCCACGGGAATTTCCAGTTCCAGCCATTTCTTCATCGTTTTTAATTTTCCTCTTCATATAAAACATGCAATAAAACCTGGCCCACGGTTTTTAAACTTTGGGGACTGCATTTATCCGGCGTGTCTTGCAGGGTATGCCAGTAGGTGTGGTTCTCATCCGGATAGGCGAAATCGATAATATCGATAAAGGGGATGCCCGCTTCAATCATGGGAATATGATCATCGCTTACGGCGGGGCCGCTTCTTTTTTCAAAAGCGGTATAGCCCAGCCGCGCCGCTGTATCCCACACCTTGTTGACGACATGCGGGGCAATGCGCCAGGAGTTATACTCCACGGGCAGGGAGAGCCGGGCGTCCCCCACCATATCCAGCAGGACGCCGTAAACGGGGCGGTACTTACCCATATTGGCGGCAAAATAGCGCGCGCCGAGAAAATACTCATCCAGCTCCCCTTCCCGGCCCCAATCCTCGCCGTCAAAAAGGACAATATCGATGCCGAAGGCCGGGGGCTGTTGCTTAAGGGCGCGGGCGATTTCCAGCAAAACCGCCACGCCGCTGGCGCCGTCATTGGCGCCGGGTATGGGCAAATGCTGTTTTTCCAGCTTATCCTGATCGGCGCGCGGCCGGCTGTCCCAATGGGCGGCCAGCATAATGCGCTTTATTCCCGGCCGGGTATTAAAGGAGGCCACGATATTTTTCATGGGCACGCTTTTTCCCGTATGCTTATCCTTATGGGTAAAGGACTGAACCACCACCCGGTCCGCGTTCTTTTTCAATTCTCCCTCCAGCCAAAGGGCGCAAGCGGCGTGGGCTTCGCTGCCGGGAACGCGCGGACCAAAATCCACCTGGCGCTCCAGATCGGCAAAACTGCGTTGGGCGTTAAACTCCGGCACACTGTTGTTGCAGGCCAGCAAAAGGCCCAAACCGGCAAAGAGTAAAAATCTGATCATGCTAATCTCTTATGGATATATTGACATTGATGCCAAATTCACTGTAACTGTACTTACCCGATATCTTATTGGTTGTGGCGCCGGTTTCAAAAAAGAGGCTGCCCTGAACACGCGTGTTAAACTTGTAGGTGGCCGAGGGCCTCAGCTTCCACGATGTATTGTTTTGCTGCTCCACAAAATCCGCCAGTCCCGCCTGCTTGATAAACGAGCGGTTTTTGGAACTGTCGAAAGTCAGGGCAAAATTAATCTCATTTTTAAAGGTCCGTCCCTTAAAGGGCCAAATGGGGATGGGAATTTTAAAGCCTGTTTTTTTCTGATAGTTCAGCGACACGGTCAGGGCCTGGTTTTCCGTTTTGCTGGCCCCGCCGGATACACTGTAGGAATAGCTTTTGCTGTTGGTCATGCGCGCCGTGGCCGAAATCCCCCATTTGGTGCGGATGTTCAAACCGATCAGCGGCTGCCAGTTATCGCTAAAAGTTTGCTGGTAGGGCTCAAAGGTCACGCCATCCCCGGCCAGGCGGCTTTTTTGGTCATACTTTCCGCTATGGCCGTGATCAATGGTAATGGAGTTGGCAAATTCCTTAAAAAAGAGATACTTTTCAAGGTTGGATATCTGCACGGTCCAGTCCGGGACAAACAGGCGCAGGTCCTTGCCCGTGCCCTTAAAACTGCTCAGGGGATCGTCGCCGGTAAAAAAGAAGGTGCTGGTCTCCCCGCCGGTTTTGGTGCGCCCGCCATCGGTGGAGTTAAAGGTGCTGCGTATTTCATGGTTAAAACTGGCGCGGATGGAGCGGCCGAAATTATAGGATGTGCTGGTGCGGATGGTTTTGTTTTCCGTAAAAGAGGGCCGCACCAGGTTTACTCCCTGCGAAACCAGCGCCGTATCCTGCCCCACGCCGGGATTGCGGGTAAAACCGAACTGGTAGTCCCATTTTGGCAATCCCGCTATAAACTGATCGGTTTGATTGTTATCTATGTTGTAATTGATTTTCACGCTTTTCCAGGACACGATAAAATCATAGGCCCACATCAGGGGATTGGGAAACTCAAACGACGATTTTTCCTCTTTTTTCTTTTCTTCCGTCTTTTTCTCGTCATTCTTTTTTTTGCGGGGACGGCGGCGCCGTTTTTTACTGCCCGTTTTTTTCCCGCTTTTCGGCTTATAGATGGCCTGCATCAGCTTGCCCGGACTGAGGGTAAGCCCGACGCGTTTGGCCACCCGGTTTGTGGCCGACTTGTACTTATAGCTGTTGGTCAACTGATAACGGAAGTTGCTGTCATAGGAAAAATCCGTTTTAAGCCAGGAGACCAGATTGGGCTTAAAGGTGGCCTTAAAGGTTTGCCCGATATCGGTCTCGCGGCCGAAATCAAATTTTGTAACAATGTTTTTATACAACTGGGTGCGCGATATACTGTCAAAGTCCGCGTCGGTGGTATATTTGCGGCTGTAGTTAAAGTTCAGCCGGTCAAACATTTTATAGGCCCCGGTGATGGTGCGCAGGGTGGATGTGTTGCGCTGGGTTTTAAGCACCGCCGTGGAGTCGCGCCTGAGCGATTCGGTTTTATTGTCGGAAACGGTCATATTCATGGCCAGGTTGCTGGGCGTGTAATAGAATTTGGTGTCGTAAATATAGCTCAGCACCGGTATGGTTTTGGCAAACTTAAAGGGCATTATGTAGTTATCCGAGGCAAAGGGAATTTTATAACGGTAACTTTCCTTAAACTTTTCGCTGCGGTTGAACTTAATATCCCAACTGCTGCGGTTTTGCCGGGCATAGTCAAAATCAAACACAAACTGATCCAGGGAGTAGCGCAGGAACCAGTTTTTGGATTTGCTGCGCTTGGATATGGTGGTTCCCGCCCCTATGGTCTCGCTGGAACTGATATCGTCCTCCAGTTCGCTGGGCAAGCCCTTCAGGCCGAAAAGGGACTTAAGTTTATCGGCAAAGGTGTTGTTTTTATAGCCGGTCAACTGGTCGCTTTTGGGCAGGTACTTGGGAATATTGCGCGAAAAACTGGCCCGCGCGTCTATGGGTATGGACATATCCCATTCGGCCGGCAGAAATTTATCCAGGTTCAGCTTACCCGAATAGCTTTGCCGTTCAACGGTGTTGCCCTCGCCAAACTGCTTGCCCACGTTGTGGAAATCGGCGTCCTTGCTTTCCCACTCGGCCGTCACCCGCAGCACATCGGCCAGTTTGATATTGGTTTTCAGGCGCATGGCCGTGGCGTTATCCTGGCGCACATCAGTCAGCCGCAGCTCGTTCAGCCACACTTCGCCGTTAAACTCCATGCCGGAGACATTACGCACCCCCACCACAAAATAGCGTACCGTTTTTAAACTGGGCAGGCCTTTAGACTTAAAATAGCCCCTTTGCTCATTTTGCAGATCGCGGTATTCCGACATCAGGTTTTTTACCTTAAGCAGCTCTTCCAGGTTGATATCGATCTGATTGCGCTTATTCCAGCCCAGAAAGACATCCTGGCCGTATTCGTAGTAGTTGTTCTTATCCGCGCCGAAACGCAGGTAAAACTGCAAGGGGCTGTCGCCATCCTCCGGCTGCTCGGGAAAAGAGGGGAAGGTATTACTGCTGCTTCCGTAAAGGAATAGCTTCAACCTTTTATAGTTTATCAGCTCCATCTTGGAGTAAAGCTGCTTGCGGGCCTCGGCCACGCCGTTTACCGGAAAGGAGCGCAAGCGCATGGCCAGGGACTGCTCCTTGGAAAGGGTGCGCGTGATGCGGTCCCGCTGTCCGCTCACGCCGGGGGGACTTACATAGGCGTCCTGCAGCCCGGGGATGCCCTGCTTGTTCTCCTCGTTGTTGTAGGTGGCCAGCACAAAAATGGAGTCGTCCTTAACAAAATTCAGCTCCGCGTCCTGGTTGTCGATATCGCGCACCGCGTAGCCTTCCTCTTCCCACTCGTTGCCCACAAAGTCCAGCGTGGCAATCAAAATGCGCGTGGGTTCCGTGGGCAACTGATCCAGCCATACCCGCGAATAGAGAATCTGTTGAAAGGTGGTATCCGGCAATCCCACTTTGCGGTTCCACTGGCGCACCGGTATGCGGAAAAGCCGCCAGCCCTTGGGGGTGGAACCGGCAATATAGTTCCGGGCTTCCACGTCGGTGGTATCCAGGGAAAAGGAGTACTCAAAATAGGCGTTGGTGGTATTCAACTGACCGTCGCCGTCCAGGTCTTCCGTATCCGGATAGCGGGCGCCCCGGGCGTTGCCGTTGCCCTCCAGCCCGTTCAGGCCGGTGTAGTCCACGCCGTCGGGCTTATCGCGCGCATTGCGGTTGGGCTCCTTCCACAGGTCGTCCGTATCGGCGCCGGGGGTGCCGAATTTCAGCCCGTCCAGCCCCACATCCTCGCCCTCGTCCAGGGTGCCGCTCAGGTTTTTGTCTTCCGTGTTTAAAAAACCGGCCGCGGGGTAAAACTTGCCGTCAACCTCCTTATCCCGCAGATACCAATCCTCGGAAATCTTACCGATATCGATATGCACCCGCCCATGATAGCCCTTTACCCACATTTCGATATATTTGGTTTTCTGCTGATCGGGGAAACTGGCATTGGAGCGCATCACCCCCACCCAGGCGCTGTCGGGATCGCTCTCGGGATCACGGAAAAACTCAAAACCGAGTACATCGGTGGTTTGGCCCGTTTGCGCGTTCACGTCCCGCTCGGGCCAGATATCCTTAATCAACACCTGATTGTAGGGATTAAACCAGGTCAGATGGGCCCGGCTTTTATCCAGTTGCACATCATCCACCGGCCCCAGTTCCGGCATATAGGCCGGCGGACTGGCATAAGTCCATGTTTTATAGCGGATACCCAGGGTGGTGGAACGCTTGCTGGACTCAAAGTCATCGATATAGGCCACACCGTTATTGTCATCGGTATCGGGATTATCCAGGGTATTGGGGTCGGGGAAAACCTGGGCAAATTCTCCCTCGATATCGATATTGGACTCGGCGCTGGTTTCCACCAGGGGCAGGGCGTCGATGGCCTCGGTTATAAAACGAGGCTTAAACTTAAAGGCGGCGTTCAGGTCCCACACAAAGTTCTGAAAGGGCTCCTGCCCCACTCTTACGCGGGTATCGAGGGTGGACTTATCCAGATAAAGGGCGGTAAAACCGATAAAGCCGATGTCGCCCAGATCATATTCCATGCGCGTGCCCAGGATGGTTTTTTTATCGAGCTGAAACAGATTGGCCCGTTCGTACTTGATCTCAAGATCGGCGCTGCTGCGCTTGGCTTCCTCGGAAATCAGCGTAAGCTGCCCGCTGAAGTAGTCGATGAGATAATCCTTGTCCCGCTCCAGCTTGCGGCCGTTCAGGTTAACCACCTCGGAACCTTCCAGAACATAAAAGCCCAGATCGAAGGAGGATTTGGTGCTTTTGGAGGTGACCAGCATACGGAAGCCGCTGGCGTCGCTGCGATCGCGGGAGGTGGTTACGTTATACATTTTGATGCGGTATTTGTCATCCAAACCGTTGAAGCGGCTGTTTTTAAGCGGATCAAAAGGTTGCAGGGAGGGAAACATGACTATACCCTGGGCGCGGTTGATGATAGCCGGGTTGGTCATATCCACCTTGTCATCGCCGCCCTCTATGGGGTTGCCGTTTTCATCCTGAATATCCAGCCCGACCAGGTTAAGGAAGGAGACGTCGCCCTGATGGGTCTGCTCCTCGCCCGCCTTGTTGTATTCCAGACGGATTTCAAAACCGTCCTTTTCAATATTGGTGCCGCCGAGTGAATAGATGTTTTTCATCATCAGGTCCCAGGTATCGGCGTATATGGGCGAGGTGGGGTTTTGATCGCGTTCCTTGATCATCTTCAGGATCAGCGGCGCGGAAGGATCGATATCCGTGGTCAGCGTGCCGGGCGTCAGTGAGTTATCCGTGGTGCGGAAAGCCACCGCCAGCGTGGTGGCGGCGTCCAGTTGCTGGTTGATGGTCAGAATGCCGTGAAAACGGTCAAAGCTGTATTCGTTTTCCTCCAGTTGAATAAAATAGCCTTTTTGCACCGACCCGGCCCTGGAGTCGATGCCGCTGATGTCGGTGACATTGCTGAAGGAATCCGGATTGACGGCGGCCAGGCCGAAGCGGGCGCCCTGAACACCCTGCGGATTGATCGATTTCCAAACCTCGATGATAAAAACATCCTTGCCCGGAAAATACTGAAACTGCTGCAGGTCGTCGGTAAACTCATCCTCAAAAACATCACGGTAAAAACGGTCGATAAAAAAATAGCGGTTCTGAATATAGTCGATGTCCTTGATGATGGTGGTGCTGGAACTGGAATTACCGGATATTTTCAGTTCCTGCTGCTGCCCTTTTTCCAGGGAGGCGATGGAGGTCATTTTAAGATTGCCCAACTGCATTTGGGATTTCAGACCAAACAAGCCCTGGTTGGAACCGCCGAAAATGACATACTTGGTCGAGGGCAGGGAGAGGGAAACATTACCGGCCTCGATTTTTTGGACGATCTCATCCTCATCACCGTCGTAACGCAATTTAAGGGTGTTCTCTATATCGGTTACGGCTTCGCTGTTTTGCTGCACGGAAACGGTAACCTTTTCCCCGATGCGGCCCTCCACCGTAAACTGCTGGGTTTGGCTAAAGCGCGGACTGAAGGTGCTTTGGTTCTCCCGCGCATTGATGGCCGATCCGCTGCGGTCTTCCGTTCTGCCGGAAAGATCGAAGGTGATATTACCCGTTACGCGCAGGCTGATTTTATCCGATCCGAAAATACGGGTGAAGGTTTCGCTTTTGATGCGGAAGGGAATATCCAACTGAAAGGCGCCGAAATCATCCTCCTTCTGGTTAAAGAGGTTTTCCCGGGCACTCTCCAGCAGCATATGTCGCCAGTTATACTCCGAACGCAGGCGCACATAGGTTTCCAGATCGACCACCAGGGGCAGCTTAAACTCGGTATCGGCGATTTTTTCGGAAATGGTTAAATAGGTATCGGTGGAATCCAGCTTTTCATATCGCTTAAAGAGCAACGGCTTTTTCGTAAAAAAAACCGAACTCAACGCGGAATGGCCGTTGGCCGCCGCCTGATCATCAAACAGCTGCACCATTTGGGGCGGCGGGGGCATGCGCAACCCCGTCTGCGCCCGGGCGTACGGAACCGCAATAAGCAGAGACAGGCTAAGGAGAATATGGATGCGCCGGAGTCTCGATCTCGGAAATCGAATATTCATAAATCAGATTTAGTCTTTTTAATTCCTATGGTAGCAATCGATCCGGAAACATCCTCCTGTGGGTATTATTTAAGTCAGAGTGCGAATTTAAAGCGCCATGCGCACTAATTCAAGAGCAAATTTTCGTACTCTTTGCCAATAACATTAAACAATAGGTGCAACGTGTACGGAACAAGAAGGTTCAGGGAGGAAAAGCTTTTTTTATATAATATGTGGGGGACGTGCCCGGTAACGTATGTTTATAAACATATCCGGGGAAATATGGGGCCTTATTTTATTACGTGAATCCTACCGCGAAAGAGCTGCAGTTTGCCCTCCCGTTCCAGTTGTTTTAAAAGACGTGAGACTACCTCCCGCGCACTGCCGATGCGCCAGGCCAGTTCCTGATGGGTGATGCGTACCTCATTTTGCGCGTCCCGGTGCAGCCGCAGATAGTCCCATAAGCGCTGATCCACGCTCTTAAAAGCCACGGCGTCCACCAGGTGCAGTATCTCCCCCAGGCGGGAATCATACAGGTCGGTTACAAAGGCGCGCCAGCTTTTAAAGGAATCATGCCAATGGCGCACCTGCCTATCGCTGACCAGCAGAAAGGTGGTCTCTTCCTCCGAGGTAACCGTCAGCGTATCCATATTGCTAAAATTATCGCGCAGACAGGAGGTCAGTGAAATAACGCAGCTTTCCAGCGGCTGGATATGATACATCAATATCTCCTTGCCGCTTTCATCGACGCGGGAAACGCGGATAAGCCCCTTCAGTACAAGGGGAATGTGATGCGCGCGGCCGTCGCCCACATGCAGCAAGGCGCCGGCGGGCACGGTAACGCGCCGGCATTGCAGCAACTCCCGCAGCAGGGCCGGCTCAAAACGGTCGGACAGGGGACGTAAAATGTCTTCCATCACTTTTACGGTTTTAGTTTCACCAGGCGGGTTGCCCCCGGACGCGCGACAGCCTCATCCAGCGAAACGGGCCAGTAGCGGCCGTTTTTCCACAGTTCAAAGAAATCCATAAAATGATCGCCGGCGGGATTGCCGGAATTACCGGCGGGGACAACCATGCGGCCTTCCAGAGGACGTGAAAAATCTACCACAAAACGCCAACTGGGCCCCACAACGGATTTAAAGGCGTCATCGGCAAACAGGGAAAAGGAGACATTGATGGTGCCCTCCGTGCCCGGCCAGGGCATGGGACCGTTTTTCAGACCCAGCAGATCGCCGATCACGGGTACCACCGACAGGGGATGGGCCATGGTAAAGCTTTGAAAATCGCCCCAGGTTTTATTTTGGGTTTTCTCCTCGGCGGCGGCAATGGCCGCTTGCAGAATATCCTCGCGGCTTTCCACCTTTTCCGTGCGGACGTCATCATACCAGGCCTCGCTGTCCGAAGCCAGAAGCTGCTCCACCCAGATAATACGCACCTTTTTGTATATCTTGCCCAGTTCATCCTTAAAGATGCGCGTTTTCAATTCCTGTTGCAGCATCTTTAAAAAAGCGGTGGGGCGGGAGTCCAGACCGGTGGCGCCATCCCAGGCCAGCACATCCCCGGCAAAGCTGGTTTCCAGATATTTTTGCAACGGTTCCCGTAACAGATCGCGAAAATGAATCAGGCTGGCGTCAATACGATCCTGCTGCATATGCTCAAAATCTTCAGCGCTGAACTTTTTATCCTGTCCCAGAAGGTCGCTGATGCGCATGATGCGGTTGGAAAAATAGTTGCCGGGGATATCCACCCCTTCCAGCGGCGACTGATGTTTGTTGTTGGCCGTGGCCAGCCAGCCCCGGGGCGGGTTATAGCTATGCGGCGTCTGATCCAACGGGTAATACCCCTGCCATAAATCCTCTACCGTGCGTCCGTCGATGGGGGCATTATCATAGTCCGCCGGACGGATGGCGATGGGAGAACCCAGTTGATAGCCGATATTGCCCTTAACGTCGGCATACATCCAGTTGGCGTCCAGCGCGCCGAAATTGGTTACCAGCGGACGGAAATCTTCAAAGTTATCCACCTGCATCAAATCCACGGCGGCGCCGAAGGTTTTATTGAGATCGACGTCAAAACCGGCCCAGTCAAAGGCATAGGCGATGTGGTTGCTGTCCGGCCCCATCACCAGCGGACCGTGGCGGGTGGTTTTGACGGTAAAGTTTACGGGCCGCTCCCGGCCGGCCACCTTTATCTCCTCGGGGAAAAAACCGAAATTTTCCCAACCGTCATCAACGGCGTATTGCAGGGAGTCTTGCGGATTGATCTGTTCACGGTAATATTCGGTGACGTCCACGCCCCCCACGGTAAAGGCCCAGGCCGCCTTGCCGTTATAGCCCATGACCACCAGGGGCAATCCCGGGGTGGTTATCCCCATAACATTCAGACTATCC
>JALTKX010000227.1 GCA_027006055.1 Calditrichia bacterium
GCGCGCCCATGTTCTCAAAGGGATCGTCCAGTTCAATCTCCTTGGCCACCGACACGCCGTCCTTGGTTACCGTCGGGGCGCCGAATTTCTTGTCGATCACCACATTCTTGCCCTTGGGGCCCAGGGTGGTCTTTACCGTGCGCGCCAACAGGTCAATGCCTGTTTTCAGTTTGGCGTAAGCTTCCGTATCAAACAATATTTGCTTGGCCATAAGTCTTCCTCCATTTATTGATTTTATAATTTAGTTTAACGTTCATTTTCCACAGAAGGGTAATTTACTGATATGACTGATTCTTTTCAAGAAACATTCATATATAGCAGTAAGCTTCGGGAATCTCTCCGGCAAAGGAATGCCCCGGCAAAAACAAGGTTCGAAAAGTTTTACTTTTCCCCGGGCCGATTGTGACATTTTCAACAGTTTTTTAACTAAAATAAAGAAAATATAAATTTCGGTTGTATTTCACTGAATTGATGTATTATCTTTTTTAATCCCCATATAAAAAACGGAGAAGAGATGACATACAAAAATATTATCGTCAAAACGGATCGGCAGATCGCCACGCTGACCATCAACCGTCCCGGGCAGTTAAACGCCCTGAACAAGGCCACCATCGAAGAGATTGACCATGCCCTGACGGCGTTGACCGAAGAGGTCAGGGGCCTCCTGATAACCGGAGCGGGCGACAAAGCCTTTATCGCCGGGGCCGATATCAAGGAACTGGCCGGTTTAAGTCCGGCACAAGCCAAGGAACTCTCCCAATACGGCCAGCGGGTTTTCGCGCGGCTGGAAAAGAGCGCCCTTCCCACCATCGCCCTTATCAACGGCTTTGCCCTGGGCGGCGGGCTGGAATTGGCCATGGCCTGCCATCTGCGGCTGGCCTCGGAAAATGCCCGGCTGGGACAACCCGAGGTCAATCTGGGACTGATTCCCGGTTACGGCGGAACACAGCGCCTGCCCCGGCTGGTCGGCGAGGCCCATGCCCTGGAACTGCTGCTCACCGGCGATATGATCTCCGCGCAACGGGCCGCCGAACTAGGGCTGGTCAACCGGGTCTTTCCCCGCGAAGAGCTGTATGAGGCCGGCGTGCAACTGATGCAAAAAATTCTTTCCAAGGGGCCACTGGCCGTTCGCTACTGTCTGGAAGCGGTTCAGCAGGGCCGGGCCACCACCGTCGATAACGGCATGGAGATAGAATCCTCCCTGTTTGGCATGGCCTTTTCCACCGGAGACATGAAAGAAGGCACCCGGGCATTTATTGAAAAGCGCCCCGCAAAATTCAGCGGCAAGTAAATGATCACCGAAATACCCAAACTGGTATTGCTGGCCCCCGAACCCCGGGCGATCAAGCTTTATGTGGAGAGCCTGAAAACCTTTCCCCTGGAGTTATGCCTGGTTACCACCGTGGACGAGGCGCTTCAGAAATTTGCCTATGGTAAATATGAGATGCTGGCGGTTCACATCACGGAAAAGAACGCCGGCGATATGGAACGGCTGATCGGCGGGCTGGGCATCTCCCGAGAAACGACCCTGCTGCTGGGCATTTACAATACGGGCCGTCCCCCCGAAGGCATGTTCGACTTTTTGCTGGACATGGAAGACTACACCACCCCCCGCGCCTTAAAACACCTCTTTACGGGCATCCTCTCCATCACACACAAGGTAAAGGCCCAAACGGACCTTTCGGCCATGCTGATCCATGACATGCGCTCTCCCCTGCAAAGCATCCTCAGCTATACCGAGTTGTTGCAGAATGGGGTTTTCGGCGAATTAAACAAGGGCCAATTGCAAATACTGGACAACACCCTGCGCCTTACCGACACCCTTTTGGAGTTGATGTCGGAACTGGGCGACGTATTGCGTTTTGAGAATAAATCCTTCAAGATTCATCCGACCGTCTTCCCCATTAAAACCCTTTTGCAGGACGTCATTCAGGCACTATGGATACAGGCGGACAAGAAAAACATAAAATTCACCTTTAGCGGCGCCTCCGATGAGAATTTTGATATCCATGCCGACCGCATGGCCCTGTTCCGCGTGCTTTCCAATTTACTGACCAATGCCGTGCAGTACAGTCCGCAAAACAGCGTTATACGCATAGAAATCGGCCGCTCTTACAGCGGGAAGGCCCCAAGCTGTTTTTTTATCAGCATAACGGACAGCGGCCCGGGTATCAGCGAGGAAGATACCCAGATCATCTTTGATAAATTTTACCGTGTACACGGCGGCAGCTCAAAAAAGGGTTTCGGCCTGGGCCTTTATGTGGCCCGGCTTTTCATCGAGGCCCACAAGGGGAAAATCCGCGCCTACAATAACCGCGAGGGAGGCTGCACCTTCCATCTCTCCATCCCCCTCAACGAGGATTTCCGGGAATAAAAAAAGGGTTTGCATAAAAATGCAAACCCCTGATTTTTTGTACTGAGGGCGGGACTCGAACCCGCACGGGCATCTCGCCCACTACCCCCTCAAGATAGCGTGTCTACCAATTCCACCACCCCAGCAAAAAAACTTATTTATTCTCAGGCTTATCCGTGGCCGGCGCTTCCGGAGCAGTCTCGATGGGCGCCACCGGCAAATCCGAGGAAGGCAGAGCCTGTTGTTGCTCTATCTGCTTTTGCATAAGACTTTTCTGAATATCCTCGGTTGTATTTTTATAATAAATACCGATTATAATCGCCAGCAAAAAATAGGCGGTGGCCAGATAGGCGGTGGTTTTGCTGAGAAAATCACCCGCGCCGCGGCCGCCGAACATACTTTGCCCCGCCATGCCGCCACCGATGGAACCGGCCAGGCCTTGTCCCTTACCGCTTTGCAGCAGGATAACCACAACCATTAAAAAACTGAGTAATACGAATAAAACCACCAAAAAGGTATACATCTATTTTCATGCTCCTCTATTTTGCAAAAGACTTTAATTTAGCGAGATTATTTTATCAGCGCAAATACAAATATGATTTTTTTAGACGCTCAATTCCCCGGCGGTTTGGATAATGGGTACAAAGGTTTCCGCTTTCAGGCAGGCCCCGCCCACCAATGCGCCGTCCAGGTCGGGTTGACTCAGCAGTTCCCGGGCATTGGCCGGTTTAACGCTGCCGCCATACAAAATGCGCAAGGCGGAAGCGGTGTCGGCGCCATACTGTGCTTCAATACCCTGCCGTAGATGGGCATGTATTTCCTGCGCCTGTTCCGGGCTGGCCGTTTTTCCCGTGCCGATGGCCCAAACCGGTTCGTAGGCCACAACAATGGAAGAAAACGCCGCCGCGTCTATTCCCGCAAAGGCGCCGCTGATCTGACGGTCGATCACCTCGCGGGCGCGGCCCGCCTCGCGCTCTTCCAGGGTTTCGCCAACGCAAACAATGGCCTTCAATCCGTTTTCCAGCACGGCCCGCAGGCGCTTGTTTACCGTTTCGTCCGTTTCGCCAAAATACTGGCGGCGTTCGGAATGGCCCAATATCACATAGCGCACGCCGCAGCTTTTCAGCATGGAGGCGCTGATCTCGCCGGTATAGGCCCCCTGGGCTTCCCAAAACATATTCTGCGCCCCCAGAATAACCTGGGAACCCTTCAGCACGTCGTTCACAACGCTCAGGGCGGTAAAGGTTGGGCAAACAACGATTTCCACCTTCGTTTCCGCCGTTGTCTTGATTTTAATTTGATTGGCCAGTTGCTGGGCCTGGGCATTGTCATTATGCATTTTCCAGTTTCCGGCGATCATCATTTTTCTCATGGTCTACTCCTGTTTAAATGTCCGTCAGCGCTTCAATGCCCGGCAGTTTTTTGCCTTCCAGAAATTCCAGCGAGGCCCCGCCGCCCGTGGAAATATGGCTGAAACTCTTTTCCATGCCAAACAGGCTTACCGCCGCGGCGGAATCGCCCCCGCCAACGATGGTAACGGCGCCCGCCTGCGTGGCTTCGGCCATGGCCCGGGCCACGGCGCGCGTGCCCACGGCAAAGTTGGGCATTTCAAAAACACCCATGGGGCCGTTCCAGACAATGGTGCCCGCCTTTTTAAGAATATCGGCAAACTGCCGGCATGTTTGCGGCCCGATATCCAGTCCCATGCGGTCGGCCGGTATGTCCGAAGACTCAACAACCCGGCTGTCCGCCTCGTTATCAAACCGATCCGCCGCGACCACATCCACGGGAAGATAGAGTTCGGTTTTACTGCCGGCGGTCTTGCGGATAATCTCCCGGGAGAGTTCAATTTTATCTTCTTCCAGCAGGGAGTTGCCCACGTTAAAACCCTGTGCCTTTAAAAAGGTATAGGCCATGCCGCCCCCGATAAGCAAAACATCCACCTTGCCGATCAGGTTTTCGATAACATCGATCTTCCCCGAAACCTTGGCCCCGCCCAGAACAGCTACAAACGGCGCCTTGGGTTTTTCCAGCGCTTCTCCCAAAAAGCGCAGCTCCCGGGCGATCAAAAAGCCGGCCGCGCATTGTTTAAAATAGGCGGTAACGCCGACGGTGGAGGCATGGGCCCGGTGGGCGGTGCCAAAGGCGTCATTGACATACAGATCGCAGCCCGCGGCCAGTTGCCGGGCCATTTCCGGATCGTTTTTCGTTTCTCCCTTGTGGAAGCGCAGATTTTCCAGCAGCAGCACTTCTCCCGGCCGCAGGGCCTCCTTCAGCTTTTGAACCTCCGGGCCCACGGAATCCGGCGCCATGGTCACCTGTTGTTGCAGCAGCTCTCCCAAACGGGCCGCCACCGGCGCCAGGCGCATGCTTTCCACCACTTCTCCCTTGGGGCGCCCCAAATGAGAACACAGCACGGCGCTGCCACCCCGTTCCACTATATGACGGATGGAAGGCAGGGAAGCCTGAATACGCCTGTCATCCGTAATTTGGCCGTGTTCATCCAGCGGCACATTAAAATCGCAACGCACCAGAACCTTTTTACCTTTAAGATCAAGGCGGTCCAGAGTCAGCTTTGCCATATCTCTTCCTTTCATCCAAAACGGAAAAAGGCCGGATAAACCGGCCGTCTATTATCAGAGTGTTGTTAGAGCGAGGCTAATTTTTTCAGCATGTCCACGGTGCGGTTGGAATACCCCCACTCATTATCATACCAGGAGAGCACCTTAACCATATTGCCGCCCATAACCGAGGTGGCCAGGCTGTCAAAGATGCTGGAATGAGGATTATCGATGATATCCGTGGATACGATCGGGTCTTCACAATACTCAATGATGCCCTTCAGCTTGCCTTCGGCGGCTTCTTTCAGGGCGGCATTGATCTCTTCAACGGTAACATCACGATCCAGTTCGGCCACCAGATCAACCAGGGAGCCGTCGCTGACGGGCACGCGCATGGCCATGCCGTCCAGCTTGCCGTTCAGCTCCGGTATTACCTTGCCCACGGCCTTGGCGGCGCCGGTGGTGGTGGGGATAACATTTTCGGCGGCGGCCCGGGCGCGACGCAGATCGCTGTGGGGCAGATCCAGAATACGCTGATCATTGGTATAGCCGTGAACCGTGGTCATCAAGCCGCGGCGGATACCGAATTTTTCGTGCAATACCTTGGCCAGCGGGGCCAGGCAGTTTGTGGTGCAGGAGGCGTTGGACACGATGCGGTCGGAAGCCTTAAGGGTGTCATCGTTTACGCCCATCACAACGGTGTTATCAATCTCATCCTTGGCCGGAACGGTCAAAACCACCTTTTTAGCGCCGGCGTTCAGGTGATTTTCAATTTGCGCCCGCTTGCGGAAGACGCCGGTGGACTCCACCACCACATCCACATTCAGCGCGCCCCAGGGCAGATCCGCGGGGTTGCGCTCCGCGAGTACCTTTATCACGCGGCCGTTGACAACGAGATTGTCGCCGTCAAAGTGTACCTCTCCGGGAAAACGCCCGTGAACGGAATCATACTTAAGTAAATACGCAAGGGTTTTGGCGTCCGTTAAATCGTTAATGGCAACAACTTCCGTCTCCGGATCCTGTTCCATTACCCTGAAAACCAGCCGTCCGATGCGGCCGAAACCATTAATTGCGATGCGATGTGCCATTTTTCTGCTCCTTAGTTTTTTACAGACCTGAAATAAGAAATGAAAGTTACCATTCCCTGTAAATTAAAGCAAACAGGATTGCGATTACGGGGCTTAAAAATACCGTATACGCTTTTTTCACTTCATTTATCAAGAAACGTTGAGTCATTACGAGAATCATTGCCATCTATCGGTTAAAAATATTAACCACTTTATCTTGTAAAACACTATATTTGAATTTTAATGACAGTTACCTGGTTTAACGGAGAAATCCATGAAAAAAAACATACTTATCTTAGTCACACTGTTTTTAATTATCAGTTGCGGCGGCCCCGCCAAACAGGAGAATGACTACACCCAGTTCTCCGACGCCGATATGATGGCCCTGGCGGATAAGAAATTTGAACAGGGGGATTACAAGAGCGCCCTGGAATTTTACAACCGCCTGTTGCTCGATTTTCCGACATCCGACCTGCACATAGACGCCCAGCTTAAAATGGCCGAAGCCTATGGCCGCATGGATCGCTTTGAGGACCAGATGGATTTGTTGCTGCGCCTGGTACGCGAAAACATCATCCCCAACGAAATTCCCAGAATATATATCCAGTTCGGTAAATTTTACGAGCGGTCGGCCACGTTTAATCCGGGCATCGTCACCAACGATTCCATGGATTACCGCAAGGCGCTGGACTATTATAAGCTGGCCACGAAATATGAAGACAGCAACGACAAGGAAGCCAAGGCCGAGGCCACCTACCGCCGAGGCCTGGTGGAAGCGAAAATCGGTGACATCAACGCCGCTATCGCCCAATATCAAATGGTGCCCAGTCTCTATCCGGATTCGCCTTTCAGCGTTTTGGCCCAAATGAAGCTTAAAAACCCCGAGGATGTAAGCGAACTGGCGGTAAGCGACAGCGCCCTGGCCGTCTATCGCGGCGAGCTTGGCCTTGCGGCGCCCGAACCGGCGGAGGAAGCCCCGGCCCCGGGCGGCGAGACCCAAAACAAAGAGGTTCAACCGGAATCCGCCGGGGATGAGGGCAATATGGATTCGACCCTGGACATGATGCAAAAGGAACAATCTCCGCCCGAAACGGAAACCAGCGTGCCGGATTCCCTGTAAGCAACCGCCCGAAGATATTTTTTCAGGCAGGATTTCAACATTTGTTTGAGATTCTGCCTTTTTTATAGGTATATTGGGCAACTTTAACTGTTTTTATATACGTCGATGAAAATTGGAATAGCCACAAACAATCCGGTAAAAATACGGGCGGTTAAAAATGCCTTTGCCGCGGTTAATCAAAAGTTTCCCGGACTGTTAACGGATAATACAGCTTATGAGAACCTGGCCGTGCCCTCGGGCGTGGCCGACATGCCTTTAAGTATCGCGGAGATGGTTCGCGGCGCGCGGCAACGGGCCGTCCATTATCTGAGGGAACGGCAAGCCGACTGGGTTGTCGGCCTGGAAGGCGGGGTTTTCGGGCTGGAAAATTTTAACGCGGGGACGGACGTCATGCTGCAAAACTGGGTTTATGTTTTCAACGGCAAGGAAGGCCGTTACGGCAGTTCGGCGGCCATGCCCCTGCCCGGCTCATTCAGAAAAGCGCTTTTTGAAAAAGGATATGAACTGGCCGATGTGATCGACCGCTTCGCCGGAAAGAAGGATATACGCTCCAACGAAGGCGCCTTTGGCGTTCTCAGCGAGGGGCTATATAACCGGGAGCAGGCGTTTACTCAGGCTGTTATTAACGCATTGTTGCCCTTGTGCAACACAAAATATAAGGAATAAACCATGGAACTGGATAAGAATATTCTAAGACAAATGCCTAAAACCGATTTGCATTGCCACCTGGACGGCAGCCTGCGCATCGACACCATCCTTGACCTGGCAAAAAAACAAAATGTGGAACTGCCCAGCACGGACCCCAAAAAGCTCAAGGAGATTCTGGTGCCCGGCCTTAACTGCCCCAGTCTGGTGGAATACCTTAAGCCTTTTGATATCACCCTTTCCGTGATGCAGGAGGCCGAAGCCATCGAGCGCATCGCCTATGAGCTGGCCGAAGACGCCGCCGCCGAAAACGTGCGCTATCTCGAAGTCCGTTTTTCGCCTGTCCTTCACCTGCAAAAAGGGCTTAAGCTTCCCGAAATTGTTGACGCCGCCATCGCCGGTTTAAAACGCGCCGAACATGACTTTGACATAAAGACCGGCCTGATTATCTGCGGCATGCGCAATATTAATCCGGAAACCTCCGTACTGCTGGCCGAACTGACCATCGCCTATAAAAACAGGGGCGTGGTGGCTTTCGACCTGGCCGGCGCCGAGGAAAACTACCCGGCCAAAGACCATATCGAAGCCTTTTATCTGACGCTGAACAATAACGTGAATTGTACCGCCCACGCCGGCGAAGCCTATGGGCCGGAAAGCATTCACCAGGCCATTCACTATTGCGGCGCCCACCGCATCGGCCACGGCACCCGCCTTAAGGAAGACGGCGATCTTCTCAACTATGTAAACGACCACCGCATCCCCATGGAAATATGTCTGACCAGCAACATTCAAACCAAGGCCGCCAGCTCCTTTGAAACACATCCCCTGCGTTTTTATTATGAGATCGGCCTGCGGGTAACCCTGAATACCGACAGCCGTCTCATCTCCGATACCGATGTAACCAATGAGCTGTGGCTGGCCGCCAAATATGCCGAACTGAACATGGATGACATCAAGAATATCATTGTTTCGGGCTTTAAAAGCGCCTTCCTGCCGGTGAAGGAGAAGAAACTCCTGTTGGAAAGGGTAAACAGGGAACTGGAACAGTTTTAATCTTTTTTCCAGATTTTATTCATCCATATACGGATTTTACGCATAAGCCCCGGACGAAACAGGGCCACCGCCAGCAATAAAAAGAGCAGGCCCGGCATTACGGGAATAACAATCCCCAACAGGGCCAGCAGAACCAGAACGACGGCCCAGCCATATTTTTGGCGGGAAAAACGCCTGATATTTTCCCACAGGGGCCTCGGGTCATCATCGGTGGGCACGGGCAGGCTCATCTATATCTCCACATATCTGTGACGGTCAAAACGATCGGGTAATTGTGTAAATAGACGATCCAGCCAATGGGTTCCATATTTATTTTGAAAATAGACGGCGCTCAGCACGCGTTCCTGTGGCCCGCCGGGGATGATGGCCCTGTGCACATGGGTGAGCTGATCGGTGAGCAGGGTGTTTTTTTCGCGCACGCGGCGCACCAGGCGGTTATGCAACTGATCCAGCGCTTCAATGGCCCGGTAAAAACTTTTCTGTGCCGGGCCCTTTAAGGTAGGGTCTATCTTCCCGATTATTTCCAGCAGCTCTTTTTCCTTCTCTTGTTTTATGCGATGCATTTCTTCAAACCAGGCGTTTAATTCGGGAAGTTCCTTTTCCTTAAGATGGCGGTGAATGAAGGCGCGCATATCCGCGTGCATGGTGGCGGGGTCAATGTGAAAACGCCGCAATAGCTTGGCCACGCGCGGCTCCAGCAGGGTAACGGAATGACGCGGCTGAACATGGGGCATGGTCAAGCCCAAAAGGTTAAAGGCCGGCCTGAGCTGCGCCCAGTAGGCAATCTCCCCGGGACCGGCCACATAGCTCAGCGTGGGCAGAAGATAACTTTGCCACAGGGGTCGGGTTAAAACGGTGGAAGAAAAGCGGCCGGGCGCTTCCTCCAACAGCCGCAGCAGTTCTTCGCGGCTGAAACTCACGCCCTCTTCCCTGTTCATAAAGGTCTCTCCCCGCCGGTTCAGGGCCAGGCGGCGGCCATTTTCGGCATTCAAAAAAAGATAGGCCCGCTCGGGCTGCACATTAACCTGGGCCTTGCAGCCGCTCTTCTTCAGTTCTTCGCTGCCCGAAAGAAAGGCGTCCAGCAGTTCCCGGTTCCGGTTGATAACCTCCCCGAAAAAATCCCGGCTTTGCTCCTTTATAAGCGCATCGCCCGCGTTGAAGAACAGCAGTCCCCTGCCCCTGAAAAGATCGGCCATATGTTGACGGAATGCCGCCAGCCAGTTTACGCCCGGCCGGTAGACGGCGGTAAGAGATTCGAACAGCGGCTTGCTGAACTCCGTGGGGGTCAGAGACTCTTTTAGGGCGTATAGCAGTTCTTTTATTTCCCCGGGAAAGACCCGCTTATTCATGGAAAGGTCCTGCCGGGCGCTCTCTTCCTTCAGGGAAAAACGGCTGAGCTCCCCGGATTTGTCCAGAATGCGCAGACTGCTCACTTCCTCATAATCATGGTCTTCACCCTCCAGCCAAAAAACGGGAAGAAAACAAATATCCCCATACTTCCGGTTCAGCGAGTCGGCCAGCTTTATGGCGCTAAGGGTTTTATAAACGATATATAGCGGCGAGAGGAACAGCCCCATTTGCTGACCGGTTACAATGCAGACCACCGGTTTGTCCCGCATGGCATGTAGTCGTTTTTCAACGGAGGCATCCGTCCCTTCCCTGTTTTGGTCGGCCAGCAGCTCCAGCGCCCGGCCCTGCCGCCCGTTACCGGATACTTCCCGGGCCAGGGCCGGCCAGTCGGGATTCAATTTCTGTTCAAAAAGAGAGCCAGTTTTTTCTGTTTGCCCCAGATACTCCGCATACAGGGCGTTTATTTTCATATAGGGGGGGTGGGTCATTTTTTATTTCCGAATAGAATCATCCGCGGAGCGCGCGCCGAAAAGGGAGAACCGTCATAATCGCCGAAAACATGGCGGATTTCAATTCCCGCCCGGTTAAACATGGTCACCATCTCCTCGCGGGAGAACATACGCACCGCTTCATAAAAAGATTTGGGACGGCCGTTTTTTTCAATCGTTATTTTTTTATAGACACGCCCCTCTTCTATCCAGCGTTTTTCGCGGATACGCACACCGTCCATCATGCGCTCGCCTTCGGGAACCAAATGCCGTTTTACATAATCACCGTTAAAATAGTCCATCACAAAAAAACCGCCCGGCTTTAAAACACGGCTTATTTCCTCCGCCACGCGCCGGTGTTGACCGTCATCGTCAAAATAGCCAAAGGAGGTAAACAGGCTGGCCACCAGATCAAAGCGCCCCTTAAAGGGCAATTGGCGCATATCCGCGCGAACAAAACAGGGACAGGCCTCGCTTTTCCTTGCCCGCCGGGCCCGCTCAAGAAGGTGTTCGGACAGATCGAGACCGATAATGTGTTTATAGTGTTGCGCCAGCAAAAAACTGTGCCGCCCGTTGCCGCAGGCCAAATCCAATACCGTGTCGGCTTTTTTTGGGGAGCAATAGTGCACTATCAGGGCCGTAAGCCGCCGGGCGTCGTCATTGTCCCGGTGCTTATAGACCGTCAGGTAATCCTCTCCGAACCACTCCTTGTACCAGGAGGCTTTATATCCATCCATGTTGTGTATACCACTCCAATGTTTGCCGGATACCTTCATAGATATCCATTTCCGTTTTAAAGCCCAATTGTGTTTCCGCTTTTTTGGGGCTGCACACCCAAAAATCCTGCCGCATCTCAATAAGTTTCTGTCCGCTGATGATCGAAGGTCTCTTTTTAAAACGGTTCAGCACATCCGCTCCGGCGGCAATGGTTTTCATCAAGGCCATGGGCACGGGCACGGTAAGGCCGCGTCGTCCCAGGATATCCAGGGTAATGCGCGAAAGTTCGCTCCAGGCGTAGGGACGGGGATCGGCCAAAAAAAAGGTTTCGCCCACGGCGGCGGGATGTTCGGCCATGAGTATCAGGCCGCGCGCCAGATCATCGGCATGGATAAAGCTGGCATAACGATCCCGGCCTTCCAATTGCGGAATAAGACCCATTTTAACCGTTTTAAAAAACTGTAGCACATCGGTGTCGCGGGGCCCGTAAACGGCGGGCGGACAGGCAATGGAGGCCTGTAAGTCCCGGGCATGTTCGCGGATATATTGCTGAGCCCGCAACTTGCTTTCGCCATACCAGGTTAGGGGCCGGGGGCTGTGTTCCTCGGTGATGGGCTCCAGCGAGGGGGAAGGACCGTAGGCGGCCTGTGAGCCGACCAGAACAAAGCGCCTTCCTTTTCCTCCCAGGGCAAGAAGCGTATCCGCCAATATCCGGGTGTTGCGGAAGTTGCCGTTCATATAGTCCTCCCGCGTGCGCGCCTTGGTTACCCCGGCCACATGAAACACCGTATCACACCCGGATAAGACCGACTTGTAACTTTCCGGCCTGTCCAGATCGCCGTAAACCATTTTCAGGGGCAGGCCGCTTATCCAGCGCAGGGAAGAGCTCTTCCGCGCCAGGGCGTGAACCCGGCACCCTTTTTCCACCAGCCGGGCGCAGAGGTGGCTGCCCACAAAACCGCTGGCGCCCGTAACAAAAACATCTTTCATACTTTTATTTCTTGTTAATTAAATCCTTTTGGAGCTTAAAAAAGTTTGCACTATTTGGCAAACTCTTTTAAGCTGTATTCTTTAACCAAAACTTAACCGAACTCAACGACCATTGCACACTTACTACTAACCGGGGCTCAAAAACAATGGATATCTTTGAAAAATGTCATATTGATCGACTGGACAGAGCATTAAAAGGGGGCTATTACCCCTATTTTATGGAACTCACCGGAAATGACGGTCCCATTGTTGAGATGGAAGGTCAGCAAAAAATTATGATCGGCTCCAATAATTACCTGGGTTTAACGCAAGACCCCCGGGTAATTGAGGCCGCCATCGAGGCAACCCGAAAATACGGCACCAGTTGTTCCGGTTCACGCTTTTTGAACGGAACCCTCGACCTTCATATCGAACTGGAGCAAAAACTGGCCCAATTTATGAAAAAAGACGCCGCTCTTATCTTCAGCACGGGCTATCAAACCAACTACGGGGCCATATCCGCCCTGGCCGGGCAGGATGATATCCTTATCATAGATAAATCCGACCACGCTTCGATCTATGCCGGCACGCGCGGCGGTTTCGGCCCGGAAATAAAACGCTATAAGCATAACGATATGGACGATCTGGAAAGGGTCCTCTCCCGCTGTGATCCCTCAAAGGGAAAGATGATTATCAGCGACGGCGTTTTCAGCATGGAGGGGGATATCGTCAACCTCGAACGGCTTACGGAAATTGCCGGGAAGTACAAGGCTCGCATTTATCTGGACGAGGCGCACGGCGTGGGCGTGTTGGGTAAAAACGGCCGGGGCAGCGGCGAATTCCTCGGTTTTGAAAAGGACGTGGACCTTGTCATGAGCACCTTTAGTAAATCCTTTGCTTCCCTGGGCGGTTTTGTCGCCGGCCCGGAGCATGTGGTACGCTATCTGAAGCACATGGCCAGTTCCCTGATATTCAGCGCCTCGCCCACCCCCGCGGCTACGGCGGCCGCGCTGAAAGCGTTGGAAATCATCCAGACCGAGCCCGAACGCCGCCAACTTTTGCTGGATAACGGCAACTTTATGCGGCATGAACTGAACCGCATCGGGCTGGACACGGGGGACAGCGACCTGACGCCCATTGTACCCATATATGTCCGTGAAGAGAAAAAAACCTTCGAATTCTGGTGGGCCCTGTACCATGCCGGCGTGTATACCAATCCCGTTGTTTATCCGGCCGTACCGCGCGAGCATGACATGATCCGCACCAGCTACATGGCCACTCATAATCTTGAGCATTTGGAACGCTGTTTGGAGATTATAGACAAAACGGCCAAAAAATTGGATATACCAAGGAGCCATTAAGATGAGTGTAACTGTTAGACCGGTTCAAAGTAAAAAAGAGAAAAAACTTTTTATCGATCTGGAATGGCAGTTAAACAAAAATACTGCCAACTGGGTCAGTCCGTTGCGCATGGAGCGGGCCAAGGTGCTGGACACGAAGAAAAACCCCTTTTACCGGCATTCTCAAATCGAGCTGTTTATCGCCTACAACAAGGGCCGGGCCGTGGGACGTATCGCGGCCATCATCAACGAAAATCACAACGCCTTCCATAATGACAAAGTCGGTTTTTGGGGGTTCTTTGAATGCATCAACGACCAGGAGACGGCCAACGCCCTGTTCGGCGCGGCGGCGGATTGGTTAAAAAAACGCGAGCGTGACGCCATGTGGGGCCCGATGAACCCCTCCACCAATGATGAGTGCGGCATGCTGTTTGAAGGCTTTGACACGCCTCCCATGCTGATGATGCCCCACAACCCGCCCTACTATCCCCAGTTAACGGAGGGTTTTGGCAACACAAAGATAAAAGACCTCTATGCCTGGTACCAAACCACGGAGGAGGCGCTCTCTCACTCCACGGAAAAGCTGCGCCGCGTTTCGGAAAAAATTTTAAAACGCTATGACATTAAAATCCGTAAAATCAATATTAAGGATATGAAGAACGAAGTAAAGCTGATGAAGGAAGTCTATAACAACGCCTGGAGCAAGAACTGGGGCTTTGTGCCCTTTACCGACGCCGAGTTTGACCATGCGGCGGCGGATTTAAAGGATATCGCCGATCCGGATTTCCTGCTTATGGCGGAAAAGGACGACAGGCCCATTGGCTTTAGCGTGATTTTACCCAATATCAATGAGGTGCTGGCCAAAATCCCCGACGGAAGACTTTTGCCCACGGGCATCTTTAAATTGCTGAGCGGAATAAAAAAGATTAAAACCGTCCGGGTACTTATTTTAGGGGTCATCAAGGAATATCAATTCAGCGGATTGGGTTCCGCCTTCTATATCCGGGCCATGGAAACGGCCAGGGAAAAGGGTATCAACGGCGGAGAGATGTCCTGGATTCTGGAGGATAACCTGACCATGAACCGGGCCATAGAGTCCTTCGGCTCACGCATCTACAAAAAATACCGTATTTATACCTATCCGCTGCAATAAAAGCGGACAAAAGCGCTGTCAGTTGTAGCTTTCGTCGTCATGCTCGCGCAGATAGCGGCTGCCCTCGTCAAGCAACTTTTTCTCTTCGTCACTGAGGTTCATGTAGCCCACGCGGTTTATCTTATCCAGCAGTTCATCAATTTTATTACGGTAATAGGCTATTTTCTCATCCTCTCCGGCAGGCGTTCCGCCGCCCCGGTGATAACGCAGGTTATCTCCGGTGGTACCGCCTCCCTTAAGGGAGTCCTGAAAAAAGCCCTTTACGGCATAATGGATTTTCCAGAATTTCAGATAAATAAAGCCGACCAGCATCCCGCCAAGATGCGCGGCATGGGCTATATTGCTGGTATTGGGACCTATGGTGGAAAAAAAGGTGAGCGCGGCCAGAAAGCCCATCACATATTTTACCTTAACCGGAAAGAGGAAGTAGACATACACCAGACGGTTGGGATGCGCCAGGGCATAGGCGATCATCACGCCATAAACGGCGGCCGAAGCGCCAACCGTGCTCTCGCCCGCTATCAGTATATTTAAAACACCGCCGCCCACTCCGGTAATGAAGTAGTATTTAATAAACTCTCGGGTGCCCCATTCATATTCCAGCTCGGTGCCAAACATCCACAAGACAAACATATTCAAAAAGATGTGCCAGAACCCGCCATGCAAAAACATATAGCTTACCAGCTGCCAGATTTTAAACTGTTCAAAAACGCCATAGGCGCTCAGGGCAAACTGATCGAAAAGAAAGCCGCTCATGGGGGTGAACTGCGTCAGGACAAACAAGACAACATTGGCATAAAGAATGTTTTTTATTGCCGGTGGTAGATTAGTATTCAAGCCAAATCCTCGCCCTTGGTTCATAATTTTTTCCTGTTAGCCGTTAAGACAGTGGTATACGTTCAAAGCAGCCAAAAGCTCCCGTAAAACCGCGCCGCCTCAACAGTACAAATATGGGCTAAAGAGCCTCCCGATGCAAATTAATAGGCCTTGGAAAAAATCACCCGGCCCTCGGAAGGTTTTCCACAACAGACACAGGCGCCTTTTTCCTCATCCCGGTCAAAGGGAATATTGCGGATAGTGGCCTTGGTGGCCTCTTTCACCCGGGTCTCACAGGCGGCGTCCCCGCACCAGTGCGCGCTTACAAAACCGCCGTCCCCGGAAATAATATCCTTCAACGCGTCAAAACTCTCCACCTTGTGGGTATTGGCCTTTTGGAAAGCGCGGGCCCGCTCCAACATTTCCACCTGCATGCGGGGCAGGGTTTCATCCACAACGGCGGCGATGGCCTGCCGATCCACAAAATCCTTCTTCATGGTATCGCGGCGTACCAGCACCACCTTGTTATTCTCCACGTCACGGGGGCCGATTTCTATGCGCAGCGGAATGCCCTGCAACTCCCACTCGGCAAATTTATAACCCGGTTTATACTGCTCGCGATCATCAAAGATCACCTTGTGTTTTTCACTCAACTCCCTGTACAGGGCATCGGCATAAGCCATTACCTTTGTTTTCTCTTCATCCTTGCGGTAGATGGGAACGATCACCACCGGACGCTGGGCCAGTTTGGGCGGCAGCACCAAACCGTTGTCATCGCTGTGCGTCATAATCAGGGCGCCGATCAGGCGGGTGCTTACCCCCCAGGAGGTGGCATAAACATATTGCCGTCCGCCTTCTTTATTTTGGAACTGAACGTCAAAGGCCCTGGCAAAGTTTTGACCCAGGTTATGGGAGGTGCCGGCCTGTAGGGCTTTTTTGTCCTGCATCATGGCCTCGATGCTGTAGGTATGCACGGCCCCGGCAAATTTTTCGGATTCGCTTTTCCGTCCGGCGATAACCGGAATGGCCAGATACTCCTCGGCAAAGGTTTTATAGACATTGAGCATTTTCAGCGTCTCCTCCTCGGCCTCTTCCGCCGTGGCGTGGGCAGTGTGCCCTTCCTGCCATAAAAACTCCGACGTGCGTAAAAACAGCCGCGTGCGCATCTCCCAGCGCATTACATTGGCCCACTGGTTGATCAAAATGGGCAAATCGCGATAGCTCATAATCCACTTTTTATACATGCTCCAGATGATGGTTTCCGAAGTGGGACGTATATAAAGGCTCTCTTCCAGTTCCTGGCCGCCACCGTGGGTTACAACGGCACATTCAGGCGCAAAGCCTTCCACATGCTCGGCCTCCTTTTTCATAAAACTTTCCGGAATGAGCAGGGGAAAATAGGCGTTTACATGTCCCGTATCCTTAAACATCAGATCCAGATATTTTTGAATCAGTTCCCATATGGCATAGCCGTTGGGACGGATAACCATGGAGCCCTTTACGGGCGAATAATCGGCCATCTTTGCCTGGATGACGACGTCGGTGTACCATTTTGAATAGTCAGTTGCGCGTGGTGTGATATTTTTGGCCATAACAAAAACCTGTGCGTTTATGGAATTAACAAAAAAGGCTGACCTGACGCCAGCCTGAAAACATAAGAGCGGTAGTACGCCCGGAGGGAATCGAACCCCCAACCTTTGGAACCGGAATCCAACGCTCTATCCAATTGAGCTACGGGCGCATTTTTTTCAAGACATGGAATTTATCGCCGGGACATAATAAAGTCAAACAAAAGCATACTTTTTATCTGCCCTGCCCGACAGTTCCCGTTTAACGCAGTACATGCATGATTTTTACCAAATCACCGTCAATCCCGGAATAGGGTTTTATGTTTAGTATCCGGCACATCAGGGGATACAGATCAATATTGCGCAACATCCCGGAGCGGTAATTTTCTTTAAAGGCCGGCCCCATGGCCAGAAAAATCCCGTGCATGTCCAAAAAGCGGTTATCGTAGCCGTGCGCCCCGCGGCTATGCGGGGGGAACTTCAATTGCATATACCAGCCGGGATCGGCCACCAGCAACAGGGGACCAACGGCCCCGTGCCCTTCCAGATGAAAATATGGCGGGATATCTTCCCGGCGGTACAGCCGGAATCCTCTCTCATGTCCTTTCAGACGGGACTCGATTTCATTCATGGTTTTTTCATCACCCAAAAGGCTGGCCACCTGGGCGCTGCCGTTGACCGTAAAGGTTAAGCCGCGCAACAGGCTGTCCATCCGCACCACCCGTTGGGGGCTTGTGGCGGTCATGCCGTGATCGGAAACCAAAATGATATTGACGCTATCGGCCAGCCCTATGTCCTTTATACCCCGTACTATTTTTCCCAAACTGCTATCCAGCCGGGCGATGGCCCGTGTTACCTCAACGCTTTGCGGGCCGAAGTCATGCCCGGCGTCATCGGTATCGCTAAAGTACAGGGAAATAAAGCGCGGACGTTCGGCCGGCGGTCTTTGCAGGTGGGCCATCACCCGGGCGATCCGTGTATCATGGGGCATATAATGATCATAAAACTCAAAATAGTCGGGCCGTCGCCCGGCGTCGTCCACTTCCGTGCCCACCCAGAAAACACTGGCGGTTTTAAGCCCGTTTTTGCGCGCCGTTACCCATACCGGCTCGCCGCGATACCAGTCCGCGGAAAAGAGGGCGTTTTTATGGGGGCGCTTTGTGGAAAATCGTTTTCCATTAGCCGGATCGGTAAAGCGGTTAAAAAGTATGCCGTGATGCGCGGGATACATGCCGGTTACCAGGCTGTAATGATTGGGAAAGGTCTTTGAGGGGAACACCGGTTGCAACGATTCGGCCCGCACCCCGTGCTCCTCCATGTAACGCAAGGCGGGGAAATCACCCCGCTCCGGGTAATCCCAGCGGAAACCGTCCCAGGAGATGAGTAAAATATACGGCCGGGCCAGGGCCAGGCTGCCCAGCAATAGAAGAGACCATAAGAGCCGTTTCATTGTTTTGTCCTTTTTTTAGATCGTCTGTCCCGTAAGCGTGTTGCCGTTTCAGCTTAGCGGCTTCATAAAGTCACTTACCTTAATAAAAGTATAACCGCGCTTTTTTAATTCCATAATCAGGGCTTCCAGACTTTCGTAGGGGAAGTCCTTTTTTCGTTCGCTGCCCAGATGCATCAGAATAATTTTCCCGGAAAGCCCCTTGCGCTCTTCCAGATCGAGAAAGTGTGTTTTGATCTGTTCCGCGCTGCGGTAAAGCGTGGAGGAAGGGTCGCGCACCCAATCCCAGGAATCGCAGCGGGCCGACCAGCCGATATGGCGAAAGCCCAGTTCCGCCGCCCAGCCGAGTATTTGCGGATTGATTTCGCCGAACGGCGCCCTCCAGTAGGGCTTTAGCTTTTGATCAAAGCGTGCGCTGAAAATACTGTCCGTTCGCGCCAGTTGGGACTTAAAGCGTTGCTCGGTCATCGTAGCCCGCGTTTCGTTGGTGCCGTCCAGTTCCAGCCGGGTAGCGTGGGGATGGTTATAGGTATGGTTGGCTATTTCGTGGCCGTCGGCCAGCATGCGGCGCACCAGACCGGGAAAGTTTTCCATAAAACGCCCCGTTAAAAAGAGCGTGCAACGGATATGGTTCTTTTCCAGGATATCAAGAATTTCCACTGTGCCCTTATTGCTGGAGCCGCCGTCAAAGGTGAGGGCCACCCTTTTCCCGGAAGTTTTAAAGTAATGCACCGAACGGCGGAGCTTCTGCAGACGGGCGCTGTTATACCAAACCGTAAAGGAGTCTACCAGATAGGGTGTGCCGGAGGCGGTTAGTGCCCACACCGCAACCCGGTTATTCCCCGGTTTCAGTTGCAGGGGGTTCAGGCTGAGCGTCTCCTCCGGTTGGCTGACCACCGATTGTACCAGCCGTCCGTTATGAACAACATTCAGGGACTGATTTTCCCGACCGCGGGCAACAAGCTGCAAACGGCCTGTAAGGCCGCTTCGCAGGGAATCGATATGCCAGCCTTCTCCCGCGTAGGTGGAGTCGGCCCGGGTAAGCGCCTTTTCCCCGCCCGGTTCCTGCTTTTGCGCGGGAAAAAAAAGGAGAAACAGGAGAAGATTGCTTAACAGAATGAACAATCCCAGCCACAGCAGTTCGCGCGTCGGTTTATAGCGCGCCCATAAATCGCCCAACAACCATAAGTTGGCGTGCTTCAGACTGCAAAAAAAATGATGGTAACGCTTTTGTTGACATTCGGTGCAAATGGGCGCCTTGCAATAGTAGCATTTTCGGGCGGTAAATTTTTGCGGATGATTGACGCAGGCTTCTTTTGAGCGGGCCACGGATATTCCCAGAATATGACACTTCGGATTTAACGGCCCACAAGATAAAAAGGAAAGCTGTTTGGCGCTAATTTAAATATTTGCCTGCCCCTGGCGCCCGGCGCGGCGTGTTAATCTTTAGGAACATAATTATTACAAATTTAATTGAATTTATATCTTAGATTATCGACCATAGAGACGTGTCTCGATTTAACCCAATCCCAAACTGATGAAACGAACCTTCATACTGCTGTTATTGCTCTCCGGGCTTCTTATGGCGCAAAGCTATTACTTTGGGCGCAATAAGGTGCAATATACCCGTTTTGACTGGCAGGTGATGAAGACCAGCCACTTCGATATCTACTACTATCCCGAGATGGAAGATATCGCGCGCAAGGGAGCGGCCTTTGCCGAGGAGGCCTTCCGCGAATTGCAGCCCAGGTTCAACCACTATATCAACCGGCGTATTCCGCTTATCTTTTACAGCACGCATCTGCATTTTCAGCAAACCAATATTACGCCGGGCTTTATTCCCGAGGGCGTGGGCGGTTTTTTTGAATTCATAAAGGGACGGGTGGTTATCCCCAGCAATGGCAACCTCTCCAAGTTCCGCCATGTTATCCGCCATGAGCTGGTTCATGTGTTTATGCACGGTAAGGTACGCGGCAGTCTGCGCGATCACCGCCTGGTGGACGGTCCCTTTCCTCCCCTGTGGTTCACCGAGGGGCTGGCCGAGTTTTGGTCCACCCGCTGGGACGCCCAGGGTGAAATGATCATCAAGGACGCCGTGCTTAACAATTACGAATTGGGTCTTAAAAACATCTATGTGGTCAACGGCACTTTTTCCATGTATAAGATCGGCCAGCATGTTCTAATGTATATCCGCGATCATTTCGGCGAGGATAAAATCCTGCAAATACTGAACGTGCTATGGAAGCATGAATCCTTTGAGGACGCTTTTAAGGAGGTGCTGGGCATGGACTACGCCGCTTTTGACCGCCGCTATCTCTACGCCCTGAAAAAAAAATATTACCCGCTGATGGCCGACCATGACTTTAACAGCCAAACCAGCCGCGCGGTGGAGGAGACCGGCTATAATTTTAAGCCGGTGTATTACAGGCACGGCGCCGAAGAGGCCGTGGTCTTTGTCGGCAACCACTCCGGGTATTCCTCCATCTTTCTCAAACCGTTAAATGCGCAAGACGGGGAAGAGGCGGAAAGCGAGGTGTTGATAAAGGGAGAGGCCACCTCGGACTTTGAATCCTTTCATATTTTCGATTCACGTATTTCTATCAACAAAGAGGGCGTGCTGGCCTTTTCCTCCAAAAGCGGCGGCAACGACGTCCTCTATCTGTACGACATACCCGGCAGGCGCGTTATACAAAAAATAGAACTGAATAAAGAGGGACACCGGCAGTTGGTGGGCATATACTCACCATCCTGGTCCGCCGACGGACGACGCCTGGTCTTTAGCGGCCTCTCCTCCTCGGGCTATAAAGACCTCTATCTCTACGATCTGAACACAAAAGCGCTGAAAAATCTGACCCGCGATATCTATGATGACTTCGACCCCGTTTTCACGCCGGACGGGCGCATTATTTTCGCCTCGGATCGCGGCGCCTACGGCGACGAGGGCTACAGCAATCTGTTTATCTGCGACAGCAGCGGCGCGCGCATTCGCTACCTGACCTTTGGCCGCCAGCGCGACACCGCCCCGGCCATCAGCGCGGACGGGCGGCTGCTGGCCTTTACTTCCGACCGACAACAGACCAACAACCTGTTTCTGATCCGCGATCCGCTAAAGGATAAAAAACATGAGCTTCAACAACTGACCCACGCCATCGGCACCATTTTTGACCCGGCCTGGACCCCCGAAGGCGATCTGCTGTTCTCCACCTTTGAGGGACGCCGCTTCCAGATACGCCTTTACGAGGATGTATTGCGCAAAATGAAAACGCTTCCGGCGCGGAGTGTTGTTATGAAACCCGGCCGCGCCGACGGCTGGACCTTCCCGGGCATAGACAGCGCCGGCGTTCAGGCCAATCAGCCTTACATCCGCGAATACACCCTGGATGTTGCCCAGTCCCAGGTTTCGCAGGACCCCATCTTCGGCACAACCGGCGGAGCCGCCTTCGCCTTTTCCGATATCATGAGCAATGACCAGTATACCATTCTGGTTTATAATAACGCCCGCACCTCCTCTGATTTTTTGCGCAGTTTTAACTTTGCCGTCAATCATATTTCCCTGGAAAAAAAGGTCAACTATGCCGTGGGCCTTTTCCGCTTTGCCGGGCAATATTTTAACCCGCAGGACGCGTTTTATTTTGAAGACCGTTCGGGAGCCAGTTTTGCCATCTCCTATCCCCTTTCCCAGTTTTCACGCATCGCCTTTTCCCACAGCCTCAGCTACTCGGATAAAACATGGGCCTTTGGACGCAGACGTTTTGCCTGGCTGAACGCCTCATTTTTATCCTTTGTGCATGACAATGCCATTTGGCTGCCCACGGGACCCATCGAAGGCTGGCGCTTTAACCTTTCCATCGGCAACACCTACGACTTTGCCTTTAACAATGTAAATTATATGACCGGTCTGTTGGATTTCCGCTACTACCAGAGGTTGAGCCTGCGCGGCACCTATGCCGTCCGCCTTTATTCTCTGTTTAACGAGGGCAAGGAGGCGCGGCAATTCTATTTTGGCGGCAGTTGGGATCTGCGGGGCGTTCCCCGCTGGTCCCTGCACGGGCAACGCATCTTTTTGCTCAGCCAGGAACTGCGTTTTCCCCTGATTGACGGCATCGGCATCAACACCCCCTTCCTTTCCCTGGGCTTCACCTCTATCCGCGGCGCCCTGTTTGTGGACGCCGGCAATGCCTGGAACGGCCGTCTGGAAAAGATACGCGGCAGCTACGGTTTCGGCGCGCGCCTGCCACTCGGCTTTTTGGTTTTACGCTGGGATATCGGTAAAAGAACCGATTTCCGGGACTTTGACCAGGGCAACTTTACCCAATTTTTCTTCGGATGGGATTTTTAATGAAATATCTTATGTTGACCATGCTGATGCTATTGGCCTTTTCCTGCGCCCGGCCCCGCCTGAACCGGGCGCCGGCCATGCCGTCCGCCGGCCGGAAAACGCCCGCCATGCTAAAGGGGTTGACCGCCATTAAGGAAGCGCGACGCCTGGAGATCGGCCATAACGCCATTCCCCGCCTCTTCCGGCGGGAGCATCTGCTGTTTTACCTTACCCTGGACGGTTATTTTTATCAGGTGAACCTGAACACCCTGGAAAGCGAGGGCGATATCAGAATTAACGAAGGCATGCGGGGAACGGCGGCCCTGGACTATCCCCTGCTCTATTTCTCCACGGCCCGGGGCAACGAGGGCGTGTCCGTTTATGACCTGAACCGCGCCCGGGTTGTCCGCGAGGAGCCCCTGGGAACAAGCGTCTCTTCCATGCTGTTGGCCGGAGACCGCCTGGTGCACTGCGCCGCCGACGGACGTATCACCGTCCTGATGACGCCTTCCCTGAAAAGCGCCTGGTCCGTGGAGCTGGGTCAGGATATTGTTGCCGACGCCCTTATTGACGGAGAGAATCTTATTGTCGGCGGCCGGGATGGACGGCTGGCCAGCTATCGTCTGCGGGACGGCCGGCTAAACTGGAGCATTGATGTGCCCGACGCCTTTTACACCGGCCCACTCCTTTCGCAAAAGGCCCTCTACTGGGCCGCCTACAGCGGCACGGTTTACGGAATCAACACAGACACGGGGCAAAAGGAGCACACCTTTCCCGGCTCCACGCCGGTCTACCAGTCGCCGGTGGATAACGATTCGCTTCTGTTTGTACCCTATGCCGACGGCCGGTTGATCGCCTTTTACAAAAAAAACGGCCGGGCGCTTTGGGCGCGGCAGTTGGACGGCCCCTTCAGCGCCCCCCTGCTGCTCACCGCCAATGCGCTTTACTGCAGCCAGATGTCGGAAAAATTTTACATCCTCTCTCCGGAAAACGGTACGATTCTGCACGAGCAAAAACTATCCGGCCGTTCGCTGAGCGCGCCCCTGCAATGGAAAAAGCGCCTTTTTTTGTTTCTCTCCCCCGGTACGATACAGGAGTATAAGGATGCTGAATAGAATAATACCCATTCTGCTCCTGCTGACGGTCGTCATCCCGCAGGCCCTGCGCGGCCAACAACAGTGCCGCTTAAGTTTTAGCGACGACGGACAGCCCTGGGCGATCACCCTGAACGACAGCCTGATATGCGCCTCCGGCGATACGCTGGAACTGGCCGCCGGTCGATACATCCTTGAGGCGCGCCCCGCCTACGATTACCGCTGGCCCGGGCCCTATATACGGGATACGCTGCTGCTTAAAGCCGGCACGGTGCAAAACTATGCCCTGTTCGACGGGCGCGCCCTGCGCCTGGAAAAAGCTCCGGGGGCACTCTCCCCCGTCCCCGCCAGGCCCCTGCCCGATCTTTCCGCAGCGGTTTTTTACAAAAAGCCCCTGTTTAAAAACGGCCTGCTGGCCGGGGCTATCCTCGGCAACTGGGCCGCCTTTTACAGTAAGCGCCTGGCCGACCAATCCTATCAAAGCTATCTGCGCAGCTCCCGTCAGGACGATATAAGCCGCTATTACCGGCAAAGCCGCAGCTACGACAGGCTCTCCAATGTGATGCTGGGTCTCTCCGTGGCTACTCTTTCCGCCTATTTTTGGTTATTGATAGAGGACTGAAGCCCAATGGGCCTTTCCCTTTTATTATTCTTTGACACACAAATGGAAGCGCTCTAAATTAGCGTTTTCCTTAACAAATGCGAAACCGATGTACCCGTTTTTAAAAATTATACCCGGACTGCTGCTTTACCTGCTCTTTTTTTTAATGGCCCATTATGCCTTTTTGCATAAGTGGCCCGGCCTGCGGGATGACGCCGTTTTGTTGCTCACCCTGGCGGTCGTTATGCTTACCCATCGCCGTCTCCTCCAGTTTCTGGAAAAAAAGAGTCACTGGTTTTTCTCCGCGCGTATTGCCCGCGTGTTGCGGCTTATGGAAAACCTTAACCGTCAGTTAAATGACACCCACAGCTATTTTGAGCTGAAAAAGACGCTGATGGGCAGTTTCGACCGTATCATCGAAAATACACCCTACGCCTTTTACGTGCTGGAAGATAAAATATTTTACCTGGCCCATACCCGGAGGATCAAGCCCGACCAGATCCCCCCGGCGCATATCGATGCCGCCTATTTGCGGGAGTTACCCAAAGGTGTTCTGGTTAAAAAGCGCGCCGAGCTTACCCTGCCCGCCGAGGTGGAACAGGCCTTCCAACGGCTGGAGTTGGACTACCTCTATTTTTTTTCGGGTCATTCGCATATTTTTTCCTTTTTGGCGGTACGCCCGGAGTTACACCGGATACTGCAGCATCCCTCCGTTTTAGAACTGTTCCGGCGCATCAACAACAAGTCGGGCCTTATGCTGGAAAGCTCCGCCCTGCATATCGACCTGGAACAAAAACAGCACGAAATACGCAAACTGCTGGACGTCAGCCAAAAAATACTTTCGGAACTGGACATTAAAAAGATTCTGGACTACATCCTTGACGCCCTGAGCGAGTTGATTGAATATGACGCCGCGGCCATTTTTTTACTTAACGAAGAAACACAGGAACTGTTAAGTACCAGCAGCAGAGGCTATACCGCGCGTAGTCAGCTTTCCCTGAAAGTGGGCCAGGGCTCCTGCGGCCATGTGGCCCGCAGCCAGAAAATAGAAGTGATCCCCAATGTGGATGAGGCCAGCCACTACTATAAGGCCCGGAAGGAAACACAATCGCAAATTTCGCTGCCTTTGCTGTTTGAAAAGAAGGTGCAGGGCGTTATTTGCGTGGAAAGCGATGAAAAGGATTTTTTCCAGGAGCCCGACGTGGAGCTGCTGAAGGTTTTTGCCAACCAGGCGGCCCTGGCCATTCACAATGCCCACCAGGTGCAGGTGCGTCTGCAAAAACAGGCCCTGGAGAACGAACTGTTCCATGCCGGGACGGTGCAAAAAGGTCTGCTCATAAAGCGCATTCCCCAAATACACAACATGCGCTTTATCGCCGAGAATATCCCCAGCCAGAATGTCAGCGGCGACCTGTACGACTTCATTCGCTTTAATGAGCACACCATGGGCTGCATTATCGGCGACGTTTCGGGAAAGGGCGCCCCCGCCGCGCTGATGATGTCCCTTATCCTGGCCAGTTTTCGCACGCAATCCAAATCGGGCGACACCACCTGCGACGTGGTTAACCGCCTCAATGAGCTGTTGACCGAAACCACCATCGAAGGTAAATTTACCACCCTGTTTTACGGAATCTTTCAAACCGGACACAGAAAGCTCATCTATACCAATGCCGGGCACAATCCGCCCTACCTTATCCGGCAAAGCGGAGAGGTGATTCCCCTCACCGGCGGCGGGCTGCTTTTGGGGTTTTTAAAAAATCAGGAATATATCCAAAAGGAACTGCCCCTGGAAAAAGGCGATCTGTTTGTGGCCTTTACCGATGGGCTGAGCGAAGCCATGAACGCGGAAGAAGAGGAGTTTGGCGAGGAACGCATACTGGAGATCATCCGTTCCCGTCAACAGGATGATCTTTTTAAAATAAAAAGCGCCCTGCTGGAAGCCCTGCAAAGCTTTACCCAAACCGATATGCACATGGATGATATCACTCTGATTCTGGCCCGCATGGATTCTTAGGCGCCCTAACCCTTATCAGGAAAATATTTTGGAAAATTATAATACCAGGCTTGAAAGCTATCTGGACAAAACCTTTTACCCCCTGTTGCCGCCGCAAACGCAGGCATTCTTGCGTGAACTGGCCCCAAAACTGCGGCTCACCTTTCAGGAATTCCGCCAGTTTACGGAAATTGCCCGTGATTTGCAGATGTGGGGCGAAGCGCCCTTTGAGGAATGGTATGAAAACCAGGCCGGCCTTCATGAAGGGGACGCCGCCCATAAGACCCGTGTTCGCCGGCGGATAACGGAGGCCTACACCCGGCTTAAAAATAAAGCCAAGGACTACCAGGCTCCGGCCATGACCCGGCCTAAAAAGAGGGAAAAGGGAAAAATCGTTCTTAAGCAGAGCGACAAAGAGGTTTTCGGCATGTGTCCCGTGGCCTCGCCCAAAACCGTCTGCTGCAACCTGAAGACCATAGACGCCGTGGAAAATTGCGTGTTCGGTTGCAGCTACTGCACCATTCAAACCTTTTATCATCAGGAAACCGTTTTTGACGCACGGCTCGCGGAAAAGCTGGAGGCCCTGCGCCTGGACCCGGATAAACGGTACCACATCGGAACCGGGCAGTCATCGGATTCGCTGGTATGGGGCAACCGCCACGGCAACCTGGACGCGCTGATGGCCTTTGCCCGTAAGAATCCCAATGTTTTGCTGGAGTTCAAAACAAAATCCGACAATATCGGCTATTTTCTGGAAAATGACATTCCACCCAATATCGTCTGCAGTTGGTCGCTCAACCCCCAAACCATTGTGGAAAACGAGGAACATTTTACCGCCTCGCTGCCGCAACGCTTAAAGGCGGCGCGGGCCGTGGCCGACCGGGGTATTAAGGTGAGCTTTCATTTTCACCCCATCATCTACTATAATAACTGGCGGGAAGAATATACGGCCATTGCCGCCGGGCTGCTGGAAGGTTTTGCCCCGGAGGAGGTTTTGTTTGTCTCCTTCGGATCGGTCACCTTTATAAAACCGGTGCTCAGGCAAATTCGCCGTTCCGGTCTGCCAACAAAAATCACCCAAATGGAACTGGTAAAAGACCCTCACGGCAAACTCACCTATCCCGACGCGGTGAAGATTGAAAAATTCCGCGCCATGTACGCGGCCTTTGCCCCCTGGCAGGACAAGGTATTCTTTTATCTGTGCATGGAAAAGGCTTCCTTGTGGAAAGAAAGCCTGGGCTTTGTGTTTGAAAGCAACGATGACTTTGAGCGCGAAATGCTGCGCCAATGCTTTGCTAAGATATATCCTTAGCCGTTTTTTCCCGCTTTTGCGGCTGCCAGACGTCGAGGCAAAAGGTAAAGCGCGCGCCCTTGCCCGGCTCGCTCTGCACTTCGATGTTCACCCCATGGGCATCCAGTATTTTTTTGACGATGGCCAGCCCCAGTCCGGAGCCGCCGGAATTTTTGGAACGGCTTTTTTCCACCCGGTAAAATCGATCGAAAATATGCGGCAAATCCTCCCTTGGGATACCCTCACCGCTGTCTTCTATACGCAAATAGACCTGGCCGCCCCTTCGTGACAACAGCACTTTTACCTGGCCGTTTTCCGGCGTATAGCGTATGGCGTTGTCGATCAGGTTGGAAATAACCCGGTCAATCATGCCGATATCGCCCATGACAAAAGGCAGATTACGCTCTATTTTGGTTATCAGATTTATTTTCTTCCGTTCGGCCTGGGGTTGAAACTTAAGCACCACATCCTGAAGCAGCTCGGCGAGGGAAAACGGTTCCGGGCGGGGTTTGGTTTGCAGGGCGTCCAGCTTGGAAAGCTCAAAGAGCTCATGCACCAGTTTATTGAGATTAATGACCCCGTTGAGGATGGTATTCAGAAAAGCGCGCCTTTGCCCGGGGTCCATGGTATCTTCCTTCATCTGAATGGTTTCCAGATAGCCCTGAATGGAGGCCAGCGGGCTGCGCAGATCATGGGAAATATTGGCGATGAGTTCCCGGCGCAGGGCGTCGTTTTTCTTCATCTCATCAATGCTGTTTTCCACCGTATCGGCCATGTGGTTAAAGGCGGAGGAGAGCTGGCCCAGTTCATCATCCGACTGCACGGCTATGCGCCTGCTGTAATCGCCTTTGTCAAAATCGCTTACCGCCCGGGTCATGCGCCGCAGACGGCGGGTCAGGTTAAAAAAGAGGACGGAGCCCAGAATGCCGGCGAACACCAAAATAAGCACCAGCGTAAAAGCGGTGGTGCTGAGGATATAGCTGCCGCCGATGCCGTTGATGGCCGTATCGTAAAGCTCGCTGCCCAGGATAACATAAATGTAACCCTTTTTGCCTCCGGGCAGTTCTATGGCCGAGGCGGAAAAAACCTTTTGCCGGTCGGAACGGGGATCGTCCCCCATGATGGGAAAGCGGACATCGGGATCGTTGGAGACAAAACGCTTAATGGGCGCGGTATCTATATGGTTGTTTTGTATTTTAAAGGGATCGGCAAAATAGGCCAGTAAATCCCCCTTGTCATCCAGCAGATATATCTCGATGCGGGGATTATAGATCATCAGTTCATGAATCAAATGATCGATCCCGGCGCGATCCAGTGAGTCCTTTAAAAAGGGCTGAAACTTGGTGGCCAGGTTGCGCGCCAGATAGCGGTTTAGCGTTTGATCCGTTTCGCAAACAAAATTCATGGAGGATTGAACGGAGATGATTATCTGAGCCGTGCCCAGTAAAAAAAGCAACAAAAAGAAAATCAGGGATATTTTACCGTAAAGGGTGCGGAAGAACTCCTTCATTCATCAAAGTCCTCATAATCGGCAAACTTGTAGCCCACGCCCCAAACCGTTTTGATATACCTGGGATCAGAGGGTTCCTTTTCGATTTTGGCCCTCAGGCGGTTAATATGGGAATTTACCGTATGTTCATAGCCGGTAAACTGGTAGCCCCAAACGATATTCAGCAGGTTTTCCCGGGTATAGGCCTTTCCCGGATTGTCGGCAAAGAGGGCCAGCAGGTCAAATTCCTTGGCCGTAAGTTCCACGATTTTCCCGTCCAGTTGCACGCGGCGCTTTTCCAGATTAATGTTCAGGTCGCCAAAATTAAGCTCTTTCACTTCGCTGGCGTTCTGCTCCTCAATAACCGCGTTTACCCGGCGGATGATGGCCTTGATACGCGCGATCAACTCGCGGATGCTAAAAGGCTTGGTTATAAAATCGTCGGCGCCCAGTTCCAGCCCCAGTACCTTGTCAAACTCCTCGGACTTGGCGGTCAGCATCAGAATGGGCAGGCTCTTTTTCTTTTCACGGATTTTCTTGCAGACGTCCATGCCGTTCATTTTGGGCAACATTAAATCAAGGATCACAAGCTCATACTCATTTTCCAGAGCCTTCTTTAAACCGTTTTCACCGTCTTCGGAACGATCCAGGTTCAGTTGCAGATCCTTTAAATGCATTTCCAGCAGATCGCCGATATCGGGATCATCCTCGATGATTAAAACTTTTTTATCCAACATATGTACTCCTGAAATTAAAACGAATTAAATATAATGACGGATGATCACAAGAATATCACAAGAAACCGTCAATACGGGAGCGGGATAAAAGATGGCCACGCCGCTGAAGCGGCCGCCCGGCCGGGAGATCAGTAGCTCTCGTTCTCGACATTGATATACGCGGGATTTAAGCGGTAATCGCCAAAACCGGTATAGTCCTCGAAAAGAAATATTTTGCGGATGTTGTAATAGCGCCATATCTCGTAGGGATTGCTGTTCAGCTCAAAGGGATGGCGTTCAATATCATCGGGATACCCGAATTTTATCAGGATGCGCCCGCGGTCGCTGAGCCAGCCTTTTTCGCCAAAGCCGCTGAAATGCTGATTGGCGTAATTAACGCGGCGGAAATATTCATCCATCAATTCGTTTTTTTCGGTATCCGGGTCGGGGTCCCTTTTTTTCCAGAATCGCTTAAAGAAGGCCCGCTTGGTATCCAGGTCGGCCTCCATATATTTGTTAAGCGTGTCCGTGCTTATGATATACATCATCTGCTGCAGGGCCTGATCGATGTCTTCCAGAGAGGCGGGGACGGACTTCCAGAAAAAGGTGACGTCCTTCTCACTGGTCACCTCTTCGTCTTCCACCTCCGCCGTCAGTTTTAGCAGATAACGGTTTTCGGTAAATATCTTTTTCTCCACGCGTAATAAAAAGGCGGTGTAGTTCTGCTGCAGCACCTTCATCGCCGTGGAATCGAAACTGATATTATGCCTGCTGTTGGAAAACAGGTAACGTATCTGAACCGGCTTGCCCGTTATGCGTGAGTAGAGACTAAAATAGAGATGAAAATGTCCCTTTCTGTCCGTGAAGTTGTTCCTTGTAACCGGATCGAAATCAAGAATGTTACCCAGTGAATCCAGCTTTACATTTTCCACGAACAGGATATCGCTCAGGGCCAGGTCTTCCTTCGAGATGTCGGGGATTTCCACTTCTATGCGCTTTTGGGCGGACTTGTTGGAGTTGAGATCGATAACGCGGATCAGAAATTCATAGGAACCGGGTTTCAGTTCCACGCTGTTTTTTATATAGAGCTTGTCTTCCCGGCTGTTGGTTTCGGCGAAGTTTTTAACATTGTGTTTTTTATTAATTGTTCGTGAAAAGATGATATCCTTGTCCTTGGTATAGACGGCAATCAGCCACTCAAACTGGGCGTCATAACCGCTGCTGTCGGACTTGACAAAGGTCAGGTCATCGTAGAGTATTTCCGAAAAAATCATCACATGGCTCTTATCCAGGGAAGCTCCGAACTGACGGTTTACGGAAACCTCGAAGAAGGGAATGCCCACCCCGCTCATGCCGGGCTCCTCATAGTATTGCGCCCGGAGGGGACTTAGGGCTAAAATGATGAGCAGGATACCATGGAATGATAATCGTTTCATATTTTCCTCTGTAGAGATGGTGAGTTCCTTTTGGGCGACTCACAAGTATACGCTTATCGGGAAAGCATTGCAAAATTCCCTGTTAATAGCAACCCGGTTTCAAGCGGTGGGTTCCCCCGGGACGTCTTCAAAACGGCCATACAGTTCATATTCCGCCGCGTCTTCCATGCGCACCGTTACAAAATCTCCCGGCTTGTAGTCAAAAGGTTCTTCGGCGGGAATCAGAACCTCATTATCAATCTCGGGCGCGTCCCGGTAGGTGCGTCCGCTGTAGTAATTGGTATTGATGTCATATTCATCCAGCAAAACCCGTTGGCGGCTTCCGATCAGGCGTCTGTTCTTTTCCAGGGAGATATCCCGCTGAATTTCCATAATCTCCGCCTGTCTTTCCTCCGCCAGGGACGCGGAGACCTTGTCCGCCAGCTTATAGGCGGGCGTGCCTTCTTCATCGGAATAGGTAAAGGTGCCCAGGCGGTCAAATTTAAACTGCCGCACAAAGGCCATCAGTTCGGCATGATCTTTTTCGGTTTCGCCGGGATGTCCTGTTATTAAAGTGGTGCGCAAGGCGATGTCGGGTACCCGCTTCAGTATGGTCTCGTACAGTTTTTCCAGGGAACGCCTGGTATCGCCCCGGCGCATCAACCGCAGCATGCGGTCGCTGACATGCTGAATGGGCATGTCGAGATAGTGCACCAGTTTTTCGCTGTCACGCATAAAATCCAGCACATCGGTGGGAAAATTGGTGGGATACCAATAGAGCACGCGTATCCATTGCAGTCCCGCCACTTTTTCCAGTTCGCCCAACAAACGGGTGATGCTCTGACGGCCATAAATATCCTTGCCGTAATAGGAGGTATCCTGTGAAATGAGAATAAGCTCCCGGGCGCCTCCGGCGGCCAGTTTTTCCGCCTCGTCCACCAGGGTCTCCAGCGGACGGCTGCGGTGCTTGCCGCGGATGCCGGGAATGGCGCAGAAAGCGCAGGTATGGTTGCAGCCTTCGCTTATTTTCAGATAGGCAAAATGGCGCGGCGTGGTTACCCGCCGCATACGGTGCAGGTTATCGATTGCGGCGTGATGCTTGCCCAAAGCCCCCAATATGGCCCGGTAATCCTCCGTGCCGAAGATGGCGTCCACTTCCGGGATTTCCTTTTCGATATCGGACCGGTAACGCTCCGAGAGGCAGCCGGTTACAAAAACCTTTTTGGCCGGGTCCGCCTTTTTTAGCTCCAGGGCTTCAAAAATGGCTTGTATCGACTCTTCCTTGGCCTTTTCTATAAAACCGCAGGTATTGACGATCAACAGATCGGAATTTTCCGCCTGGTCAACAATTTGAAAGTCGTGATGTTCCAGTTGTCCCTGCAAGACCTCGCTGTCCACCAGATTTTTTGAACAGCCGAGGGTGGTGATGTGTACTTTTTTCATTCTCTGCTAAACAACCCTTCCACAAATTCCCCGGCGTCAAACAATTCCATATCTTCCACTTTTTCCCCCAGGCCGATATAACGCACGGGAATGCCCAGTTCGTTCTTAATGCCGATAACCACGCCGCCCTTGGCCGTGCCATCCAGCTTGGAAAGAAACAAAGAATTCACGCCGGCTACTTTTATAAACTCCCGGGCCTGTTGAACGGCGTTTTGGCCGTTTCCGGCATCCAGCACCAGAACA
Organism: Calditrichia bacterium; assembly: GCA_027006055.1. Taxonomy (GTDB): domain Bacteria; phylum Calditrichota; class Calditrichia; order Calditrichales; family J004; genus J004. Next base: position 33,251 of record JALTKX010000227.1, read on the forward strand.
ACCTCATGGGGCGCGCCGGGGATTTGCCGCTCCACCACCCGGTTAATCTTTTGCAGTTCATTCATCAGGTTAACCTTGTTATGCAGACGTCCCGCCGTATCGATGATCAGCACATCCACATCCGAGGCCAGGGCGGCGTTACAGGCGTCAAAAACCACCGCGGCCGGATCGGAGTTGGCCTGGTGTTTTATCACCCGCACATTCAGGCGTTCGCCCCAGGTGGTCAACTGATCGATGGCGGCGGCGCGAAAGGTGTCCGCGGCGGCCAGCATCACCTGCTTGCCCTGTTGCTTGTAGTAGTGGGTCAGCTTGGCCGTGGAGGTGGTTTTACCCGTGCCGTTCACCCCAATCATAAGGATGACCATCGGCTTGCTCTCCGGCGCTTTAAAAGGTTCAAACATCAATTCATCCCGCACTGCTTCGATGATGATGCGATTCAGTTCGTCGGCGGTCTGATATTTTTCCTTTTTTACCCGCTCGCGGATGCGATCCAGCATTTCCAGCGTGGTGCCCACGCCCACATCGGCCGAGATGAGCAGCTCTTCCAACTCTTCCAAAAGGTCTTCATCTATTTTGCGCTTGGCGGTCAGCAGGCGGTTGATTTTGGAAAAGACCCCGCCCCGGGTTTTATCCAGTCCTTTTTTTATTTTTCCGAACATCAGTTTCCTTTAAAATTGGGATAATCGAAATTAAAACGTTTTTTAAAATAGAGCCGTGTGGCAAAGAATAAGGCCATCATTAAAATTAGGTACCAGGGCCATTTTAAACAAATGATCAGGGCGAAAAAAAAGATGCCGAATTTTGTGGCCCGCACGGTGTGGGGCAGTCCCCGCCGGAAAATAAGCGGCAGGAAAAACGGCAGACTGAGCAGATAGATAAACATGGCGGTCAGATCGTTGACCCGCCAGGCCGCGGCCAGGCCGGCAAAAAACAAAACCAGCGCAAGGATGACAACACGATTGTGTCCCCAAACAACGGCGGGCGTATGTTTGTTGGCCCGCGCATCCCCTTCCCGGTCCGGCAGCGTGGTAAAAAAGTAGAGCACCGTATTGAAAATAAGATAGGGCAGCACATCGCCGAACATACGCGGCGAAAAATCCGCGCGCGCCAGCCAGCCGATAAAAAAGGCCAGCGCCCCCATCAACATATTGGCCAGAATACTGCCCCAGAGGCGATCCTTAAATTTGAAGGGGGCGTAGTTATACAGGTAGCCCGTAAGCACGATAAAGATTACCAGCGTAAGGCCGACGACGGGCTTGAACAGAAAAGCACTCAGGCTAAGCAGAATAAGCAGCGCCGTCTCCACATACAGCATCCTCGGGGTAAGGTGCCCTTCCGCCAGAAAAAAAAGTTTGTTGTTGGCCTTGTCCGTTTCAATGTCCCTAAGCTGATTAAGCAGAAAAGAAGCGCCCATGGCACTGCCAAAGGTAAAAAATAAAAAGAGGATGAGTTCCGGTTGGGCCGCCGGAGGGTAAAGACCGGGAAAGCCGAACAGATTCTTCTCCGGCATAAAATAACCGGCCAGCATGGTTGACCATCCCGGAAAAAACAACATGGGCCGCAATACAAAAAAACCGTCGAAAATATTGAACTTCGGGGTTGGGGCCATCTTTATTTTTCTTCATGGTCTTTTACCTTCAGCGGATAGTTCCCACTGAAGCAGGCGGTACAATAGCTCTGCCCCTTATCCGAGGGCATGGAGTCCAGCATGCCTTTGATGGAGAGATACTTTAATGAATCGGCGCCAAGATATTCACAAATTTCATCCACGCTACGTTGATTGGCGATCAGTTCTTCGTGGGTGGGAAAGTTCATGCCGTAAAAACAGGGATTTTTTATGGGCGGCGAACTGATGCGCAGATGCACCTCGCGGGCTCCCGCGTCACGTATGGTTTGCACCAGCTTTTTCAGCGTTGTGCCGCGTACAATGGAGTCGTCCACAATAACCACGCGGCGATCTTTTAAAACACCGCCCACCGTATTAAATTTTAGCTTAACGCTGGAGGCGCGCGTTTTTTGCGTGGGTTTGATAAAGGTGCGCCCGATGTAATGATTGCGTATCAGGCCGATTTCATACTTTAAATTGCTGCGGGCGGCATAGCCCAGGGCCGTGGTGTTGCTGCTATCGGGAACGGAGATCACGATATCCGCCTCAACATCATTCTCCAGCGCCAGATTTTTACCCAGCTTACGACGGGTTTTATCCACATACTCGCCAAAGATACGGCTGTCCGGCCGGGAGAAATAGACAAACTCAAACACACAATGGGCGGCGTCGCACTTGGGGAAGGGATGATAAACATGCATGCCCCCTTCATCAAAAACGATCATTTCCCCCTTTTCCACATCCCGCACGTACTCCGCTCCCAGCAGATCAAAGGCGGTGGTCTCCGAGGCCACCACATAACTGTCGCCCATTTTGCCAAGGGCCAGGGGACGAAAGCCTTGGGGATCGCGCACAACGATCAGCTTGTCACGGGTCAGGAAAACCAGGCTGAAGGCGCCTTCGATCTGCCGCACGGCGTCCTTAATGCTGTCGATCAGCGACTCCTCCAGAGACTTGGCCACCAGATGCAGAATGACCTCGCTGTCCGAAGTGGTTTGAAAAATGGAGCCGCGCGCCTCCAGTTTTTTACGCAGGGTTTGGGAATTGGTCAGATTGCCGTTATGGCCGACGCCCAGTTCCCCGTCCTTATAGCGCACCACGATGGGTTGAATATTCAACTCCGCCGAGGCGCCCGTTGTGGAATAACGGTTGTGCCCAATGGCGATGTGTCCCTTCAGCTTCTGTAAATCCTGTTCGCTGAACACATCGGATACCAGCCCCATGCCCAGGCGCTTGCGCACCATTTGGCCGTCGCTGACGGCAATACCGGCGCTCTCCTGCCCTCGGTGTTGCAGGGCGTGCAGACTGAGATAACTGGAAAAAGAGGCGTTTTCATCGCCATATATACCCACGATGCCGCAAAACTCCGTGGGACGATCCAGGAAAGAATCCATTATTAATATTCCATTTTTAAGAGAAGTCGCTAATATAAGGCTTGTCTTGTAAAAGGGGAAAAAAAACATCACCGGAAAGGGGAATTATTTCGGAGGCCGTCGGGGTGTGCGGTCGCGGCAAAGGCAAGGGAAAGAGCAGGTGTGGAAAACCTTCTCCCTGGCCGGGCCCCGTCCCTTAGCGCACCAAAATCAAAGCCAGGCCAATTCCGGCAATATCGGCAATAAGATCGGGGATGGAAAAGATATTATTTTTTTGCCTGCTGTCGCGGATTTCCTTGCCCAACCCAATGCTAAAGCTGATTCCTGCCGCTATTTGCCGGGAACGGGCGGGCGCGACGCCATTGCGCTGCAAAAGCTGAATATTCAGACCGGTAATAAAAAAACTACCGAAAAAGTGCTGCGCCTTATCCCGGGCCAGCCAGGGATCGTTTTTGGAAAACAGGCCGGATAACAGCGTTTTGTCAAAAGCAGGCTGTCCCGTTGGCGCCTTGGCCCGGGCGGAAAGCGGCATGGCGGCTATTATAAGAATCAAAATAAAACGCATTAAAAGGAAAACTCCATTTTAAAGATCATGGTACCGGTGTTCCTATCGGGGAACAGATCAAAACGGGCAACTTCGTCAAATTTGAACAGCCAGGCGTCAACCTGCGCGTCCAGCACCATAAACAGATAGGTTAACCCCAAATACCAATAATAGCGGCTACGTTGATCCTTGTAGGTCTCGGCGCCGGTTTCCCTGTACAGACGGTTGTTGTGATACACATTGTAGCCCACGGCCGATACCAGTCCGAAATAGAGGGCCGATTTATAGTAGGATTCGTTATACCACTGCCCCCATCCCGGGAAAAAAACGGAACGCAGCGCGGCCCCCCAGGGCGATTTTAAGGGAGTATCCGAATAGAGTTCCCTTTTGGGAGCCCGGTAATGACGACCGTAATACCAGCCGTCCAGCAAACCCAGGCCATGCCAGGCCGCCCCCCACAGGGCGTAACGGCCGGCGTCGTCCCTGTCCGCACTCAGGCCGCTTCCCTTATATTGAAGATAGGCATTGGCGGCCGAACCGTAAAAATACCAGGCGCCGCCGTAAAACAGCGCCGATTTTACAAAACGTTCCTGATGCAGTTGGGCCAATCCGGGAAGCGCGTCCGAAAGCCGCCACTCATACCCCGGCCGGGTACTCTTTAATTCCGTGTTCTGTGCCGGGGATAAAAAAGGAACCGCAAAAAAAATCAGCAAAAGATATTTTTTAATAACGGCAATGAACATTCAGCGCTCCGCTATGCAAGGTTATTTTCAACTCGGTTAAGTCATAGCCCAGTTCCTCGCCGTCGGCATGGGCGGCAAAAGGCTCTTCCGAGGTAATGGTTATCCGTTGCCCCGTGCCCATTTCCACCCTGGGGTCCTTAACGTGGCTGCCGCTGTACACGCGCAACAGGTTACGCAAAACGGACGGCGTGGACATTTTATGAATCATGCAGATATCAAAACGGGCGTCATCCAGCCGCGCATCGGGCGTCAGCAGGAAACCGCCGCCCAACGAAGGGCCGTTTCCCACGGTGAGCATGAATAATTCCCGTCGCTGTTGTGTGCCGTCGATATCTACCTGCAAAACCGTGTGGCTATAGGACTTTAAAGTAGCCAATACGGCATAGAGGTATACCAGGTTCCCGCGCAGTTTTTTGATGCTAAAGCTCTTTTTAACCACCCAGGCGTCAAAACCGACCCCCAGGCCGTTTATAAAATAGCGTTCGTTCACCTGCCCCACATCCATGGGCCGCGGCTTGTCTTCCCCGATCAGTTCCAGGGCTTTGTCCATGTCGGCCGGGATATTCAGGGCGTTGAGCAGATCGTTTCCCGTGCCCACGCCCACAATGCCCAGGGCCGCCCGGCTGCCCATCAGTCCGTTAACCACTTCGTGAATGGTGCCGTCTCCACCCACGGCCACGACGGTTTTTCTCCGTTTGGCCTCTTCGCGGGCCAGGAAGACGGCATGCCCCGGATATTCGGTAAAACGTATCACCGCCTCCGGGAATTTTTGGGCCAGGATCAGGCGCAGTTTTTTTTCCAACTTTTTCGCCCGGCCCCGGCCCGCCGCCGGATTAATTATAAACGCGATACTCATTTGAGCGCTATGCAATCAATTTCGATTTTTACATCCTTGGGCAGTCTGCTCACCTCCACCGTGGCCCGCGCCGGCTTGGAAGCGTCGAAGTATTCGGCATAGATGTTGTTGACGGCGGCAAAGTCGTTCATATCCGCCAGATAGATGGTTGTTTTGACCACCTTGTCCAAAGCGCTGCCCGCCTCGGCGAGCACGGCCCGCATATTTTTTATCACCTGGCGGGTCTGGCTTTCCACATCCGGCGGTATACGATTATCATTATCCCGGTCGATGGCGATTTGTCCGGAAAGGAATATCATACCGTTAGCCTCCACCGCCTGGGAATACGGCCCAATGGGCGCGGGGGCTTTATCGCTGTTAATAATCTTCATCGCGTCCTTCCTTTTTACAAAAATAAGGCCTAATTTAATAGCTGAACGCGACAGAAGCGAATTTGTTGGGAAAGTGTGAAACAGCAAAAAAAGCCAATGCCCGACAGTAAAGAGTTTACGGCCGCCGCCGTGAAACATTTGTGACAATTTTAAAGAATATTTTCCGGTAAAAATCAACCTTAAAATCAATAAATACAAGCAATAAGAAACTTAACATTTTATAAGGTCGCTTTTTTTTTCACGGAAAGCTTTATCATCCCTTGACATATATTTGTCCTTTCAATTACTATGAATCAGTCGTAAGGGATAGTTGTGGAAAACTTGTGGAAAACCTTCACTAATCCACAATCAAAATAGGCATTGAAATGGCGCCGGGAACAGACAGGCGGCGCGAAATATTTCAAGCTCTTATTTTTCAACTACTTACAAACGAACTCACACTATGCAATATGTTAACAGCCGGGTACCGCGCCTGCCATTGGCGTCCTGTGCCGTCTGTATCAATTGTGGATAATAAACAAAAAGGATCAATGAATGGCTCGGAATTCGCTGGCTCAACTCTCCTCACACCCCGACACCGTATGGCCCGCAATTTTAGATGTTATAAAACAAAACATTAACATTCGCAGTTTTACAACCTGGTTTGCCCCCATAAACCTGATCAAGCTCAGCGATCAGCATCTGGAACTGGAAGTACCCAACCGGTTTTTCTCCGAATGGATAGAGAACCATTACAACGATCTTATACAAAACGCCGTCACACAGATTTTGGGTGACAGCAAGAAAATTTCCTTTAAGGTAAAAAATAAGGAAAGCGCTCCCGATTCTCCCTATGGCGCCCAGGACTGGGTCAAATCCGAGGAAGTTAAAAGCAGCCCTTCCGCCGTGCAATCCGAATATGTTTTTTCCACGCGCATCAATGAGCGTTACCATTTTGATAATTTCATCGTCGGTGACAACAACAACTTTGCCAGCGCCGCCGCCCGCGCCGTGGGCGACGCACCGGGAAAAACCAACTATAATCCGCTGATCATCTATGGCCGCACCGGATTGGGGAAAACCCATCTCATCCAGGCCATCGGCAACCATGCCCGCATGAACAAACCGGACACCAAGGTTTATTATGCCTCCAGCGAAACCTTTACCTCGCACTTTATCAGCGCCATTCAAAAAAACAAGGTGGCCGAGTTCTCCGCCTTCTACCGCTCCTGCGATATTCTGTTGATTGACGATATTCAGTTTTTCTCCAACAAGGGCAAAACCC
>JALTKX010000228.1 GCA_027006055.1 Calditrichia bacterium
CTTCAATGGTTTGGGATTTTAATTCTTTCAGTTTCGCTTTCAATTCGGCGCGTTCCGGCGTGCCCGGCGCGTAACTGAGGATAGGCTCATTCACCGGTTGGGGAACCTGAAAATAGGCGTTTGACATTTTTTTCTCCTGATTGTTTACGTGATTTAATAAAGCAAAAGAATTTACGCAGTGGTTCGGATGAAAGCAATAAAGGCGTTGACTTCCCGACATAATTATAACGGGCCCCGACCTTGTATCCGTCAATCCAGTTGACGCGCCAGAGTTATACTCTTCTTATAGCTGGCGATGACCCCGCCCCGATCGTCTATGATCTGCAAATAGACAATATAGATGCCCATGGGCAGTAAGCGTCCCTCGTCATTGCGTCCGTCCCATACCATCGTTTGCCTGTTGCCGCTGAAAAAGTCCTCGCTGATGGAACGAACCTTGCGTCCGCGCAGGTCGTATATTCTCAACCGCCCGTGGGCACTGTTTACGGGCAGTTCAAAGGAGATAAGGCAATAATCCTCAAACCCGTCGTTATCGGGAGAAAAGGGATCGGGGGAAATGGTAAGGCTTCCTTTTCCATTGGAACCAGGTTGGCCAAAGATGCTGTTTTGTCTGCCGGGCGTGGCGCCCTCCGGGGCCGTGGAGGGTCCCCAACTGCGGGCAAATCGGGCGTCCAGACTGCTGTTTATTCTTTCCAGAGAAGGCTTTTCATCCTCCCGGCCCTCCAGCCACTCTGTCGAGTAGGGAACCTGTTCTACCCAGCGATCCAGGGGATCGAGCAAATAGACAATATCTCCGCTGTTATTGAGTACCTGCCAGTTTTTCAGGGGAATGATCAGACTGTCGGCGATATCATAAAAAGCCCGTACTGTTCTGTCCGCCGCAAAAAGCTTATACTGTCCGGGGTCTATAAAAACCAGCGTATCCACCCGCGCCGTATCGCGCGTATCGGCAAGGGCCCACCCGAAAAGAGTGCCCCGGAACGTGCCCGTGTTCAAAATCTCAATCCATTCGGGCTCATCCTCGCGGGTCAGGAACTTGATCTCATTTATGGAAAAAGCGGCGTTGGTTTCCAACACATTCATCTCCACTTCCAGCGTGTCATTGAGCGGGTTTTCATCTTCAGCGGACGATAAAAAGATGCGCAGTATAAAACGCCCGCCCCGTTTAAAGATATGTTCAAAGCCTAAAAGAAGACTGTCCCCGGGTTCGGGAGGCTGCCTGAATTCATCGAAAACCGTCTCATTCACGGGAGGGAGGAAGGCCGCTCTGATCCTTACCGTTTCCCCAAAGGGTCTCAGGCCGGTATTAAAAATATAAAAATTTATGGAGAGACTGTTTTGGATACGAATAAGATAGGGCGACCACGAAGCGGGCCTTTCCTGCACGGAGAGATCAAAATCATAGGGGGAGATGGAATTGCGTTGCCCCGGCGTACCGCCGGCAATTAACGACGGGCCCCAGTTGTCCGGGCTGTTCTCCCTCTCTAAAACCATCTTTTCGGCGGAATGGTCTTCCTCATAGCCTGTTTCATAACGATAACGGGAGATGACCTGCCCGTTTCCGTTTTTAAGAAGAAGCGTTTTGGGGCTGCTGTTGGTCAGACCATTGCTGAGAAAAGCGTTTCCGTCGATGGTGACGATGAGGGCCTCCGGTGGAATTATGTTGTCATAACGGCTGGAATTTCCCCGGTAACTGCCATCGAGAATAACGGCAAAAGTGCCCGGCAGGAACATGGTGCCCTGCCCCGCGCCGATGATATTATCAGAAGAAACCGAATCACCGACACTCCAGCCGCTAAGATCCACGGTACTGTCGCTTGTGTTGTAGAGTTCTATAAATTCATCATGGAATTCGCTGCCGCCGGGATTATACATGATCTCGGAGAAGGTGATTTGGGCTTGAAGGGGAACCACTAAGGCGAGAATAAACAGGGACTTAATCATGACGTCACCGTTGTTGTTAGCGTTAAAGCCTGATTAGTCCGTTAAGAAAAGACCCTCCCTGGAGAAAGACGGCGGCAGAGCGCCGCGTTTCTATAACGGTATCAATCTATATTTGTAATAGGCAAGGATCAAGAGGAAAGGATATGAAAGTTGCGCGGCACTGTTACCACTTAAACATGGGCAAAGGTCTTAGAGGCTTGCGGAGAAACTCCCGGGCAGTTAATTGAATCAGTTTCTTATGGAATCCCGCATTGGGAAAGGCCTTTCGTATCCCGCGGATGGTTTTCTTTTCCAGGCCGAAGGTCAGTCCACCCAATGAAACGTCAATCCAGTCAGCCCTGCGGAATACCTCCACAAGCGGAAAGCGTTCGTCACGGAAGAGCGTTATTTTATGGTGTTCGCTGATCATCAGGCTGATCTCCTCCCGCCACCGGGACAATCCGTTTTTATCCAGATATTCCCCGGCAAGGACGATCGAGGGCGCCAGGTAGTCGAAGGTATTAGCCGTCCATATGCCCAGATCATGAAAGCTGGCGGCAATGATCAGCTTATTTTCCTCTTCGGCGCTCAATCGCCCCCCCAGATGTCCGCCAAGGGTAATCACCCGCAGCACATGGTTATGGTAGGCCATGTAATCCCGGGCCAGCTTATCGCGATAGGGTCCGAGTATGGCGGAGACTTTTTCCTCTAAGGCGCTCATGACCTTCCCTTTCCGCCGCGGACCTAGCCGAACAGCAATTTAAAGTAAAAAGCCGGAGATTTAAGCTTGGCGCGCATATTGAGGTCGTCAAACATAAAGGTAAAGGTTTCGCGTACCGTATCGTTTTTGCGGGCCTTATTGACCACCCAGTTATAAAGCCAGGGATAATCGACCAGCCGCTGCAGGGTGTGGCTTAGTTTTAACTCATTCCAAAGCTTTTCGTAAACCTGTTCCTCATAGCGCCGGGTGGCCTCGGCGCCATAGTTTTTTTCCTTAACCAGTCCGGCCAAAGCAAGGGCGGCCAGCCGTCCGCTGACCATGGCGTTGCCTATGCCCTCCCCGGTAAAGGGATCGATCAGGGAGCCGGCGTCGCCCACCAGCAAAAAACGTTCTCCGGCGAGGGACCGTTTTACCGAGCCCAGCGGCAGCCCCCAGCCTTTTATATCACCCAGAAGTTCGGCGTTTTTAAAACGCTCCCTGAGCGTGGGGTGCTCATGCAGGGTGTTCAGCATCAAACTCCGGAGGTTAATCTCCTTACCCTTAACGCGACTGGAAAGGAGACCCACGCCCACGTTGGCTTCGTTATTGGGCAGGGGAAAAATCCATAAATATCCGGGCAAGACCTCTTTTAAATAGTGCAGTTCAATAAAATTCTCGGGATGCATGTCCCCGATATTCCTGTAATAGGCGCGCAGTCCGGCGGCATAGTAACGCGCGTCTTTTTTAAATCCGGCCAGCTTGCGGGCCACCAGGCAGCGATCGCCCCCGGCCCCGACTACCACGGCACAGCGGGCGGTTTTTTGCAGGCCGTGCTCCTCGTAGCTTATTTCCACCCCCTCTGCCGTTACAGTGACGTCCTTTACGGCGCACCCCGTTTTAACGGTGGCATAGTCACGGTCAATCATTCCAAACAGGAAATGGTCAAAATAGTGGCGCTTACCGATAAATCCCGGCGCGTGAGCCTCCTTTTTCTTGTCCATGCGGAAGGGAATGTCCAGGGCCTTGCCGTTGGGGGCTATAAACTGCACGCCCCAGCAGTTGGTAAAATGTGCGCTGTCGTCATGCATGTTTTGGGCAATGGCGGGGTCTATTTTATTTAATACCGACACCACCTTGCCGCTCAGGGCGTCGCCACACACCTTGTCGCGGGGGAAGTCGGCCTTGTCAAAAATAATATGCGGTATGCCGGCGCGGGATAAAAAAATGGATGTGGTGATCCCGCCGGGCCCGGCGCCGATGATGGCTATTTCGCTTTTCAGGGTACTCATGATCTTTCCAGGATTGCGTGGCCTTCTAATTTAGGATGGCCGGGGACATGAAACAATTTTATGAGGAAGAGTCCTTAGCGGAGAAGAAGCATTTTCCCGGTACGCGTTTCCCGGGACGATTGCACACGGTAAAGATAGGCGCCGCTGCCCAGGGGCCTGCCCCGGTCATCCCGCGCGTCCCAAACCAGTTGCAGGGAGCCGGCGCCCGCCGTGCCCCGGAACAGATGCCTTACGGCCCGGCCGCGCACATCGTAAATGACGACGCTGAGCAGTATAGGACTTTCTATGGTCAGCACGATATGGGTCCGGGGGTTAAAAGGATTGGGATAATTGCCCTCAAGGCGAAAGGAGCCCGGACGGATAGGGGGCTCCGCGATGCCGGTTACCTGGCCTTCAAAAGCAGACTGCGCCAAAAGACTGACCGTTCCGTCATAGGAACTGTCCTTAAGACGGTAAACATAGCTTTTTTGTACATCCGCCTCAAAATCCGTGTATAAATAGCTGGATAAAGAGTTTGTCGTTCCCGCCCCTTTCAGGGAGGCGTCGGAACGATGATCGGCAATAACGACAAAGTCACTTTGCCCGGCCGGGGCCCGTTCTATGATAAAACCGGCATTATTGAGTTCCGACGCGGTTTGCCAGTTCAGTTGAACGGCGCCCTGTTCCAGGCTTATACTGAAGGAACTCAGGCTTACGGGCAGGGCTTCATCCATGGCATGGCTGCCCAGTCCGCTGTAGGTCAATGCCAGTTCATTCCATTCGGCACTGTTGTAGGATGCGGAAGGGGACGTTACCGAGCTTTTGCGTTGCAGGGTTTTGTCCTGGAAAAGATTTGAAGCGTCTCCCACCGTACCGATAATATCGAGGCGGTTGCCGTTTTTCCGTAATTCCACCACATCGTTGCCATTAAAGGAAAGGCTCGACGTGCTTAAATCCGGTGTTCCTCCCCAGGCCGTGGCCGAACTGTGGGCAATGACAAAGGTGGCCCCGGAAGTAAGCGTTCCGCTCAGGGCAATGGTGGCTCCGGCCGAGGTGCCGCCGTTATAATAGATTTGCACATCATAGGCGCTCAGGTCTATCGGGGCGCCGGTGCCGTTGTACAGTTCAAGATATTTGTTGTAGCTGTCCCCTTCTACATATTCGGAGATAAAGAGCTCCGAGGCCGAACCGCCGCTACTTTCGCCGGACTGGGCGTCGGCCTGTTGGATGACGCCGTCGGTTTTATAGTCGATATCCGTGCCGGTGTTTGTGCTGGAATATATTTTAAAATAATAGCTTGTATTAGGGTTTAAATTGGTAAAGGTATAATTTTCCTGACCATAAGCCACGGTAACAACGGCCGAGCCGTCGCTCAGACTGGCGTCGGTCGCTTCTTCCGTGCCATCGACGGGATCACTTATGGCCGCGTACCCGGCGTCGGAGGCTTTTATCAGATAGTTGTCCGGCAATACCGTACCGGTGGCGTCCGTCCATGTAAGATCGATATTCAGCCCGTTGGCGGCGGCGGCAAAATTTGTGGGATGGTTGCTGGGTTCGGCCTTGGGCGCTCCGCCGCTGCCCCAAATCATATCCACATATTCGGGATGATCGATAAAAGGATTGCGGTTATGCTGCCAATTATAGTAAATCTTATCGTTACGAATCCGTTCCCAGTTATCCACCGGGTCCTGATTGTGCCACTGAATCAGGGTGGCCAGCTTGGCAAAGCGTGGTCCGCTGCTGGGTATGCTCTCCTGCAATTCCAGGTCATAGTCGCCGTCGCCCTCATAGCGGGTGGCCATGTAAAACATCATGCGCGCCACATCGCCCTTCACGGCGTCACGCGGTTCCCAGGAGTCGCTGTCGGTAAAGGTATCGGGCGCCTCGCCCTGCGGATCGCCGCCGTTATCGAAATCCTTGTTGCTGCGCGAACTGTTTACGGAAGCGTCGCATGGCCTTAAATGATGAACATCCGTGTAGGCGGTGTCGGAGGAGTTCGGAAAACCGTGGGACTTGGCCCAGACATGCTCGCGGTTCCAGTAGTCAGGATCGTTACCATTACTTGCATTAAGGTTTTTAGCCTGAGAACGGCCGGTATAGATCAAAATAACGTTGTTGGGATTGGTGGTATCTTCGTCCGTGTCCATCAGAATATCCCACACATCGGTGCTGGAAGAGGTGTATGGGTAACGGGTATGATCATTGATGATGTTATGCAGGGCGGTTTTAAGTTCCGCGCCGGTTTTGCCATTGGCCGGATCATAATAGCCCGCGGGAATCTGACTAAGCGCCGGGCCAAGGGTTAATAACAGAAAAATACCTGTAAGCGTTAACGACATCCTTATCATATATGTCCTTTACTTTCTGGGGGAACGAATCCCCTGCCATACAATATCGGGCGTGGAGGATTCCTTGTTTATGGTACGCGCCAAAACGAACAATAAGTCACTAAGGCGATTAAGATACACCAGCCAGTTTTTTTCTATCTCTTCATGGCTGTTTAACAGGGAGAGCAACCGTTCGGCCCTGCGGCAAACCGTGCGGGCCACATGGCAGGCCGCGGCGGCGGGAGCGCCCCCGGGTAAAATAAACTTTTTTAACGGTTGCAGGCCATTTTGCAGAAGGTCTATCGTTTTTTCCAACTCGTCAATACGTCCGGCGTCGATATGGTCGGTGAAACGCTCCCTTTGCTTTTTATCGGGCGTGGCCACTTCGCTGCCCAGAATAAAAAGTTCATTCTGAATCCTAAGGATAAGTTCTCCGGTTTCCGGGGATAGGGAAAAACTGTTAACAAGGCCCAGTTGCGAATTAAGCTCGTCAATGGTGCCATAGCACTCCACCCGTAAATCATGCTTGTTCACCGTGGAGCCGCCAAACAGGGCGGTTTGCCCCTTGTCACCAAATCCGGTATATATTTTCATCTTATCTTTCCCCGGGAAAGCCGTTTTATTATGCCGAAACATAAAAACATAAGAAATAACCAACGCACTGTTTTATATTATTTTGATAAAGTACATAATATACTAAATTTTTAAGATAAAAAATTTAACTCTTATCACAGTTTTCCCTAAATTAATATCCCAAACAACAAACTTAACTTTCATAATGAATTTTTATAAACACGCGCAATTGGTGCTGGAGGATGGAAGCGTCTTTGAAGGGTTCTCCTTCGGCTACGAATCTTCCACTTCCGGCGAACTGGTTTTTAACACGGGAATGGTGGGCTATGTGGAGGCGCTTACCGACCCCTCCTATTACGGTCAACTGTTGATATCCACCTACCCGCAGGTTGGCAATTACGGCGTGCCCGGGGCAAAGGCCGGCATATCCGGCCGGTATGAGTCCGCCCGCATTCAGGCGCGGGCCTTTATTGTGAACAGCTACTCTCCGCAGTTCGACCATTGGTCTTCTAAGCGTTCCCTGGGCGACTGGCTTAGGGAGGAAAAAACCGTGGGGCTTTTCGGTCTGGACACACGGGCCCTGACGCGGCATTTGCGGGACAAGGGGGCCATGCTGGCTAAAATTATTATCGATGACCGCGACGTCCCCTTTTATGACCCCAACAAGGCCTTTTTGTTGCCGGAGGTTTCCGTGAAGGAAACGATTATCCACGGACGGGGCGCCAAGAAGATCGCCCTGCTGGACTGCGGCTGTAAGCGTTCCATCATTGCCAATCTGTTAAATGATAAAACAACGGTGGTGCAATTACCCTACGATGCGCCACTGGAAATGGACAGCTATGACGGGCTGGTGATTTCCAGCGGCCCCGGGGACCCCGGTCAATACCAATCCCTGTTGCCGGGGATTATAAAAGCCCTGTCATCGGGAAAGCCGGTCATGGGTATCTGCCTGGGTCATCAGTTAATGGCCAGGGCGGTAGGCGCGGCCACCTATAAGCTTAAGTTCGGCCACCGGGGACAAAATCAACCGGTGCGCGAAACATCGGGCGAAGCCTGTTTTGTCACTTCGCAAAATCACGGCTTTGCGGTACAGGGCGATACCCTGCCCCCGGAGTGGCAGTCCATGTATATCAACCTGAATGACGAGAGTAACGAAGGTATTATCCATAAACGGGAGCCCTACTTTAGCGTGCAGTTTCATCCCGAGGCGGCGCCCGGCCCCCATGATACCCGTTTTTTGTTTGAACGTTTTTTTAAATTGTTACAAATCTGAAAGTAAAGAGAAACAGTCATGTCTCAAAAACCCGAGAAAGTGCTTATCCTCGGCAGCGCGGCCTTAAAGATCGGCGAAGCCGGGGAGTTCGATTATTCCGGCAGCCAGGCCATAAAGGCCCTCAGGGAAGAAGGAATTCACACCGTTCTGATCAACCCCAATATTGCCACCATACAAACGTCCGACCATCTTGCCGATCAGGTTTATTTTTTGCCGGTTACCGCCCATTTTGTGGAAAAGGTGATTGCCCGGGAGAAGCCGGACAGCATTATGCTGGCCTTTGGCGGACAGACGGCCCTGAATACCGGCCTGGAATTATATAAAAGCGGGGTATTGGAAAAATATAATGTGCGCATTCTGGGCACGGCGGCGGAAGTTATCCTGGACACCGAGGACAGAGACCTTTTTGTTAAGCGCCTGCGGGAAATCGATGTAAAGGTGGCCCGCAGTTATGTGGCTGAATCGGTGGAAGAGGCTCTGGATGTGGCCGGAAGGATCGGCTATCCCGTTATGGTGCGTATCGCCTTTGCCCTGGGAGGCTTGGGCTCGGGGATATGCGCCGATGAAAAGGCTTTAAGGGAAAAAGCGGAAAAGGCCTTCAATCACACTCCGCAAATTCTTGTGGAAGAAAATCTTTGGGGCTGGAAAGAGATAGAATACGAAGTGGTGCGCGACCGCTTTAATAATTGCCTGACCATATGTAATATGGAAAACCTTGACCCCATGGGCATCCATACGGGAGAAAGCATTGTGGTCGCTCCCAGCCAAACCCTGGATAATCAGGACTATCATTTGCTGCGGGAAGTAGCCATTAAGGTGATTCAACACCTGGGCGTTGTGGGAGAATGCAACATTCAATACGCCTATGACCCCCATAGCCAGGATTACCGGGTTATCGAGGTAAACGCGCGCCTCTCCCGCAGCTCCGCCCTGGCCTCCAAGGCCACGGGCTATCCCCTGGCCTTTGTAGCCGCCAAGCTGGGACTGGGATACGGACTGCATCAGCTAAAGAACTCGGTAACCCAAAGTACCAGCGCCTTTTTTGAACCCGCCCTGGATTATGTGGTGGTTAAAATGCCCCGCTGGGATTTACGCAAGTTCCGCAAGGTCTCTTACTCCATCGGCTCCAGCATGAAGTCCGTGGGAGAAGTGATGGCCATCGGCAAAACCTTTGAAGAAGCCATACAAAAAGCGATACGCATGCTGGAAACGGGCCCGCTGGGTTTTGCCGGAGAGTCCTTCTCCTTTGATGACATCCCCCGGGCGCTTTCCGTGCCGACGGATATACGCCTGTTCGCCGTGGCCGAGGCCCTGCGCCGGGGCATGAGCGTGGACGAGATTCATGGCCACAGCTTCATCAATCGCTGGTTTCTGTACCGTCTAAAGGGTCTTATTCAGTTGGAAAGGGAACTGCGCGCGCTGGGAAAGCCGCCGGGCAAGGATTTTCTGTTACAGTTGAAGCAGGCCGGTTTTTCCGACAAACAGATTGCCCGCATCATTGACGGCAAGGAAGCGGAAGTGAGAAGCTGGCGTGAGCTGCATGGACTTTTTCCATCGATCAAGCAAATTGATACCCTGGCCGCGGAATATCCGGCGCAAACCAACTACCTCTACTTCAGCTATCATGGGCAGGAAAGCGACGTGGACGCCTTTGAGGAGGAAACCGTTCTGATTCTGGGTTCGGGCTCCTACCGCATCGGCAGCTCGGTGGAGTTCGACTGGTGCGCCGTTAATACGGGCCGCACCCTGAGGAATTTGGGTTATAAAACCATTATGCTCAATTACAATCCGGAAACCGTAAGCACGGATTATGATGAATTCGATATGCTTCTCTTTGATGAAATCTCCACGGAGGCTGTTATCGAGCTTTTCCGGCAATTAAAGCCTTCCGGCGTCATTCTTTCCGTTGGCGGGCAGATTCCCAACAATCTGGCCGTGCCCTTAAAAGAGGCCGGCATCCCCATATTAGGCACCCCGCCGGAGTCGATAGACCGGGCCGAGAACCGGCGTCATTTCTCCCACATGCTCGACAGCCTGGGGATCGACCAGCCGCGGTGGCAGGAACTGGACAATGTGGATTCCGCCGTTAAATTCGCACGCGATACCGGTTATCCGGTTTTGGTGCGTCCCTCCTATGTTTTAAGCGGCGCGGCCATGGCCGTTGCCGCCAATGAAGCCGAATTGAGAACCTACCTGCAAAAAGCGGTGGATGTATCCCCGGATCATCCCACGGTTATCAGCAAGTTTTATCAGAACGCCAAGGAAATAGAGTATGACGCCGTGGCCCGTGACGGTGAGATCATCATCTATGCCATTTCGGAACATGTGGAGAATGCCGGCGTGCACAGCGGAGACGCCACCCTGGTATTGCCGCCGCAACGCACCTATATGGAAACCATCCGCCGCATCAGGAGAATCGGCCAAAAAATAGCTAAAAACCTTAACATAACCGGTCCGATGAATATTCAGTTTCTGGCCAAAAACAACCAGGTAAAGGTGATCGAGTGCAATGTGCGCGCCTCGCGCAGTTTTCCCTTTGTTTCTAAAATAATGCGCAAAAATTTTATCGACCTGGCGGCGCGGGCCATAATGCAACGTGACATATCTACCCAGGTCCCTACCCTTTTCGAACTGGACTATGTGGGCGTTAAGGCGCCGCAATTCTCCTTTACCCGCCTGGAAGGCGCCGACCCCGTGCTGGGCGTGGAAATGGCCTCCACCGGTGAAGTGGGCTGTTTGGGCGAGGATTTTAACGAAGCCTTCCTGAAGGCTTTACTTTCCGTGGGTTATCGCCTGCCCATAAAAAGCATACTGGTTTCCAGCGGCAGCATAGAGTCCAAGGCGGAATTGCTGGAATCCCTGCATCTGTTTAAGGAGAGTGGTATCCGCTTTTTTGCCACCGAGGGTACGGCGAAGTTTATGCGCGCCAACGGCTTTAAAGTCCAAAGTCTGCATTGGCCCCTGGAGGATAAAAAGCCGAACTGCATAGACTATATCCGCGACGGAATGATTGACATGGTGATAAACATTCCCAAAAACTTTCAGCAGGATGAACTGACAAACGGTTATCTTATCCGCAGGGCGGCGGCGGATTACAACGTGATGCTTTTTACCAACCGGCAACTGGTGGAACGACTGGCCGAGGCTCTTGCCGATAAAACGATAGATGATTTAAAGATTGAAAGCTGGGAGAGTTATCGTTAGAAAAAAGAGAGGGAAAATAATTCATCCTTTAAGGGAGGGAGGTATGGAGGCTCTTATGTTAAACTCACTTACTAAAGGAGTAGAAATCGAACTATTTTACCCTCTCAACCAACGACCTAACTCACTTCCATATATAGCATCTACCATGCCAAAAATTCTAAAACGCCCTAAGTGCTTGAAAATACGGGTGTTACCATTTTAGACTATTTTATGGGAGATAAAAAATGACCGGTATTTCAACATTAAACTGTCGATATAACGGTCATTTATGCCATTAAGCCCCCGAAGGATGACCGGCGTCGTCGTGCGCCAGCAAAAGGAATTCATCCCCGGCGTGATAATTTCCGCTTAAGATTAGCACTTGAGAGATTTGTCACCCGCCACTTTTTCAAATACACTTCGTTCGACAGTTACCAGTTTTTTAGCCACTAACTATTGTATCTCAAAAGTATTGGAAAAGGCTGTCAATGTCGTATCTCTTTCGGGAAAATAAACCGGAACTGACAAACGGAATTTGCCAACAGTTTTGAATTCATTGGCCGCTAATGAGTGTTGTAATGTATTATCTTTATTAATTTTCCTGATAATGGTCATACATTTTAGGGACATATAAGCAAACCATTGATTTTTCGACCATTTATCGTTTTCCTGCTT
>JALTKX010000229.1 GCA_027006055.1 Calditrichia bacterium
CGCCCGACCTCGATTTTGCCGCGCTGGGTGTTTAAGTCATACTCGATGGTGCGGCCATACATGGGCGGCTGGCCCTTTTCCGTAAAAACCGGTGTTCCGCGCAAAACCGGATTGCCTTCCGCGTCGGAGGAATCGGCCACGCCGGACGCGTAAAGTTTGTTTTTTTCCTTATCGATTATGATTCGTTCGGCGGTCAGCGTCATGGTTTCATATTTAATGCGCGCGTTGCCCGAAAGATAGATACGGTTGTGCTTAAGACTGATGGAATAATGATCCGCCGTATAATCAATTTTATCGGTCAGAACGGAGCCTTTTTTTGTGGAAGAAACGGCCAGGCTGTCACCCGGGGCAAGCAGGGAATCCGCCGCCGTCCGCGCGGGCAGGGAAGAAAAAGCGCCCCATAACAGGGCGCAAAACAGCAGCGCTTTACTCTTCATACACTAGTGTCGCCTTTATATCCGGATCAGGACTTTTTGTTTTTGCGTGAGCGTCTTTTCCTGCTACTCTTCTTTGGCACTTCGGGTTTCGCTTTTTGCGGGCGCGGTACAAAATCGGGGTCTTCCAGCAACGAAAAGTTAATATCCCGGCGGGCAACATCCACGGACTCTACCTGTACCTCCACCCGGTCTCCCAGACGGATATGCCGTCCGGAATGGCGGCCGGTCATGGAATAGGTGGCTTCGTCGTAAATATAGTAGTCGTCGGTCATCTTCACCATGGGCACAAAACCTTCGATATAGGTATTTTCCAGCTCCACATAAATACCGCTGGCGGTAACCCCGGCGATAACGCCGAAAAAGTTTTCACCGATATGCTGCTCGATGTATTCCACCTGTTTAAGTTTAATGGAATCACGCTCGGCATCGACGGCCAGACGTTCTTTTTTGGAGCTTTGCACGCAAATTTCCGCCACCTTGCCGTTCAGCTTTTTAAGGTCGCGGGGTTTTTCCGCGGCGTACAGGCGCAGCAAGCGGTGTACTTCCAAATCAGGATACCGGCGAATGGGCGAGGTGAAATGGGTATAGTCCTCAAAAGCGAGCCCAAAGTGCCCGACATTCTTTTCCGAATAGATGGCCTTCATCATCGAACGCAGGGCCACCTCCTCGATCACCGTTTCCTCCGGTTTGCCCTTTATGGATTCAATGATCTGCTGAAACCAGAAAGATGATATTTTTTTAGGCGTCTTAAACGGCACCTTAAGGGCCTTGAGCAGATTGGTGAAACGGGTCAGTTTTTCGGCGCTCGGCTTTTCGTGTATGCGGTAGATAAAGGGCGGCGGGGTTTTATATCCCGGCAGGGTTTTAACATGCGCGGCCACGGTCTGGTTGGCCAGCAGCATAAACTCTTCGATCATCCGGTGGGCCAACAGCCGTTTTTTGGGAATGATTTTCACCGGCTTGCCCTTTTCATCCAGCACAAACTTCACCTCGGGCGTCTCAAAATCGATACTCCCCAGGGCAAAGCGTTTTTTGGTCAATCGGCGGCTCAGGGCCATCATCTCTTCCAAAACCGGCCGATTGGGATCGTCGCGCTTTTCATCGACGATGGTTTGCACTTCCTGATAGTTATAGCGCCTTTTGCTGTGGATCACCGAAGGCTGTATGGTGTGGCTGACCACCTCCAGCTCGTTGTTGATCTCCATGAAGCAGGTAAAGGCCAGGCGATCCACATTGGGTTTCAGGCTGCACAGATCGTTGGAAAGCTTTTCCGGCAGCATGGGTATCACCCGGTCCACCAGATAGACGCTGGTGCCTCGGTTCAGGGCTTCCTTGTCCAGAATGGAGCCCTCTTCCACAAAATGGCTGACGTCGGCAATATGCACGCCCAACTGGTAATTGCCGTTGGGCAGTTTTTCCAGGGAAACGGCGTCATCAAAATCCTTGGCGTCTTCCGGGTCTATGGTAAAACAGAGGTGATCGCGCAAATCCAGACGTCCCTGCAGCACCTTTGCCGTGATGCGGGCATTCTTTTTGGCCGCTTCCGCCTCCACTTCGCGGGGAAACTTTACCGGCAGGTTATGGGCATAGGCCACGGAGATGACATCCAGCCCCGGCGTATCGGCATCACCCAGAATTTCCACAATCGTACCTTCGGGGTTGTGCTGGTCGCTGTCCCAGCGGTCAAAGGAAACCAGTACCTTTTGTCCGTCCCGGGCGTTCATGGTTTTGTCCTCGGCCACAATGATGTCGCGGTATATTTTTGTGGAATCCGGCACGATGTAGCGGTAGTATTCCGTTTCGTGATAGGTTCCGACGATGATACTGCGGAAACGCTTAACGATAGAGGTTACATAGCCTTCGCGGCGGCGGCCGCCCCGGCTTTGGGCATAAAGCTGTACCTCCACCACATCCCTGTCCAGCGCGGTATTCAGGTTTTGGCGGGCGATAAAGATGTCGTCATCCAACCCCTCCACGCTGACAAAGGCAAAACCCTGGCGGGTCAGGCTGATTTCACCCACATAGCGGCTGACGCCCTGATAGACATAGGTATGACCCTTGCCGCGACGGATTAAACCTTCTTTAACCAGATTGTTCAGGGCTTTTTCAAACTCATGATAATTTTTCTTTTTGATGTTCAGCATGTGGCTGATCTGTTTACGCGGCAAGGGTGATTTACCGTGCTCTTTCAGAAGCTTTAATAGTTCGGCTTCCATTTTACTGTTTTTTTCCGTTCCCATAGGTCGTTCCTTATGGTTGAATGTGTAAAACCCGGTCGATATGATTCAGGTCTTTGTATAGTGTGTATGAGGCAAAGTTAAAGCTTTTGCTCATGGAAATTATTTTTTCCGGTTGTGAGCCGCTCATCTCCAGCATAAGATGACGGCAGATCAGTTCCCGGGTTGCAAGCATTTCAAAGATACGGCCATAAAAGCGCAATCCGTCTCCTTCGTCGGTCAGCGCCGGACGCGGCTCATGTTCCCGCACCTCCGGCGGCAGCGCCTCCATCTCGTCGCGCCGGATATAAGGCGGATTGGAAACGATGATATCAAAGCTGTTATCCCCTTCCCAGGCGCTTGTTATATCCCTGTTCATCCAGTGCGGACTTATATCGCCGGGACGCAGAAGCGCGGCGGCATTTTCCGCGGCAATTTGCAGGGCGGCGGAACTGACATCAATCCCGGTCAGCCGCGCTCCGGGATAAAGCCGGGCCAGCGAAACGGCGAT
>JALTKX010000230.1 GCA_027006055.1 Calditrichia bacterium
CGCAGCCGTTTGAAGTGCGGGATTTACTGACCGACATCCTTAAGGATGATCGTATAAAAAGCGAACTGGTCCATGACCTGTGCCGGAAGCTGGATGTGCCCCATCACCTTGAGGACTTACTGGAACTGGAACCGGAACAACTGACCGAACGCCTGATAACCGGCACCCCCATACGGCGCGACAGCTTTCAACGTTATATCTCCAAAAAACAGTTTGCCATTCCGCCCCTGCCCAATCTCTTTTTTACCCGTGACGCGGCCATGGTGGTTAATAATTTTGGCATGCTGGGTAATATGGCCACCCTGGTGCGCACGACGGAAACCTATATTATGCGCTATCTTTTCCTCTACCATCCCGAGTTGAGCTGTTCGGATCATCATCTGGTGGATACCACCCTGCTGCACAGCTCCAGGGGCACCTTTGAGGGAGGCGACCTGCTTATTCTGCGCGAGGATGTGCTGGTGATCGGCATGAGCGAGCGCACCAATCCGGCCGGTATCGATTATCTGATCGAACATTTTAAAAAAGAGGGCCGGGTTAAGCATATCTTTGTGGTTCTGCTGCCCAAGCACCGCGCCTGGATACATCTGGACATGGTGTTCACCATGATCGATAGGGATAAGGCGGTCGTTTTTCCGCCGCTGATCAATGAGCGCAATGCCGTGGACGTCATCCATATCAATATCAGCGATCCGAATCTTCCGCAATTCAGCCGGCACGACTACCTGCTGGAAGCCTTGCGCGAGGTGGACATACGCCTGGAGCCCATATATTGCGGAGGGCATGATCCTTTGTACCAACAACGGGAGCAGTGGCAATCCGGCGCCAACTTCTTTACCATCGCGCCGGGAAAGATAATCGGCTACGGGATGAATCACTATACCTATGAGGAACTGGCCCGGGCCGGTATTCCGCGCATTGAGGCGCGGGACGTGCTGGAAGGAAAGGTCGATCTGGAAAGCTACGATAAATACGCCATAGCCATGGCCGGTAATGAGCTGACACGCGGCGGCGGCGGCTGCCGTTGCATGACCATGCCCATCGTTCGCGGGGAATAAACGGGCCCTTCGGGCCCGTCGGATAAGCGGCCGTTACATAATCGGCGCGATTTTTACATTCTTCTCTTCCTTTTTCCATTCCTTAATTACGCGCAGCAGGTCGCGGCGGGTGATTTGCCCCAGAATATGATTCTCCTCATCGGCGATCACCAAACGGCGGAAAAAGTGTTTTAAAAACATGCTGGCCACGGTAAAGATATCGGTGGAAGGGGGAATGGTAACCACATGGGCGGTCATATAATCCTTCACCTGGCCGCCGGGAAGGCTATGATAGGCGCCCTTGCACAGCAAAGTCATGCAGTCCTTTTCCGAAAGGATGCCCAGTATGTGGTTCTGCTTATCCACCACCACCGCCGAGGTGATGCCTTTATCGATCAGGATATTGATCGCCTTATAGACGTCCATGTCCGGAGAAAGGGTGGTAAAGGATTTGTCCATATAGGCACTGACGGAGGGTAAAGTGCTCATTATAATTCTCCTGGTTTAATTGTACAGACGTTCTACTAAATCTACTATAGTCAATGCGGGACTGATAGTCAAGAAAAAACTTTGTGAAACAATAAACTTTTGCTCCAATTTGCTGATAGTAGTAAGTTCTGCCACAAGTCTAATCAACATAGAATCAGAGGTGAAAAATGAGCGAAATAGTAGATATTTATGCCCGCGAGATATTGGACTCCCGCGGAAACCCCACCGTTGAAGTGGAAGTGGAACTGGATAGCGGAATCGTTGGACGCGCGGCGGTGCCTTCCGGCGCTTCCACCGGTGAGCATGAAGCCGTGGAACTGCGTGACGGCGACGCCGACCGTTTTCTGGGCAAGGGGGTTTTACGCGCCGTGCATAATGTGAACGATGTTATTGGCGATGAGCTGATCGGTCTGGACGCCACCAACCAGGTGCTGATCGATAAACTGATGATTGAGATTGACGGAACGGAAAATAAAAGCAAGCTGGGCGCCAATGCCATTTTGGGGGTTTCCCTGGCCGTGGCCAAAGCAGCCGCTGAGGTGGTTGGCCTGCCGCTGTTTCAATATCTGGGCGGTGTAAACGCCAAGATGATGCCCGTGCCGATGATGAATATCTTAAACGGCGGTTCCCATGCGGATAACAATGTGGACTTGCAGGAATTTATGATCGCCCCGGCCGGAGCGGAAACCTTTCGCGAGGGACTGCGCATGGGCTCCGAGGTTTTCCATCATCTGAAAAAAGTATTGTCTTCCATGGGGCTGAACACGGCCGTGGGTGACGAGGGCGGCTTTGCCCCCGATCTGAAGTCCAATGAAGAGGCCCTGAAAGTGATCATAACGGCCATCGAAAAAGCGGGCTATAAACCCGGAGAGGATATTGTCATCTGTCTGGATCCGGCCAGCAGCGAGTTTTATAATGCCGAAACGGGACTCTATGAACTGAAATCGGAAAACAAAACGCTCTCTTCGGAAGAGATGGTGGACTACTACGCCAAGTGGCTGGATAAATATCCCATCGTTTCCATCGAGGACGGTCTGGCCGAGGATGACTGGGCCGGCTGGAAGGTGATGACCGACAGGCTGGGCGACAAGATTCAACTGGTGGGTGACGATCTTTTTGTGACCAATACCGAGCGTCTGGCCCGCGGTATTGATGAGGGCATTGCCAATTCCATTTTGATCAAGGTTAACCAAATCGGCACGCTGACCGAAACGCTGGACGCCATCGAGATGGCTCATAAGTCCGGTTACAGCGCCGTTATTTCCCACCGCTCCGGTGAAACGGAAGACAGCACCATTGCCGACCTGGCCGTGGCCACCAACGCCGGTCAGATTAAAACCGGTTCCGCTTCCCGCAGCGACCGCATTGCCAAATACAACCAGCTTCTGCGTTTGCAGGATATCCTGGATGAAGAAGCGGTGTATCCCGGCATGGCCGCATACAGAATTAAAAAGTAACCCTTTATAAGCATTCAAGGCTGTGCCCCGGCGGGGTACGGCCTTTTTTATTATGATTAAACCGAAAACAAAAAAACGTAAAACCGTAAAACGGCGTTCTTCCTTTAACAGCGGCCTGTGGCTGGCTGTTGCCTTTATCCTGGTGTTGGTACTGGCTTTCTTTTTTGCCGATCGCGGCATGGTAACCTATTGGCGGGCACAGGAGGAAAGGGATGAACTGTTGCGGGAAATTGAGGAGCTAAAGGTTAAAAAGAAGAAGCTTTTAGAGGAAAAGGAAATGCTGGAAAAGGATATGGACTATATTGAAAAAGTGGCCCGGGAAAAATATAAGATGAAGAAACCGGGTGAAAAAGTTTATGAAACAAAGCGCGATGAATAAATTTGCGCCTGTCCCTCCCCCATACTAATATTAGCCTTCGCTTACTTTAACACGATATTTCCGGGGTCCCGGCCTATGCTCACAGGCATCTCTTTTAAGGAAAAACATTCCGGCCGTCCTGTCCGGGGGGGCAGTCCCTATCCGGCTTATAGGGGCATGAAGCGTTTTTTTTATATACTGTGCCGACTTGGCCCCTGGTTGCTCTCGCCCCTGATGGCGCAGGTGCCCCCGGACAGCGTCCATAGCAGTAATATCCTTAATAATGACTTTCTTAAACAAAATACCTCCTGGATATGGCAACAAAGGTATGCCGGACAGGGGCAAAGCGCCACCGGTTGGCAATGGCATTACCGGGATCAGTTCCGCAGCCAGGTGTTTGACGGTTTTGGCGCCGAGAAAACCTGGAAGGATGAAAATCGCTTTTCCGCCGTTCTGGAAAAGATACGCTCGCCCCTTTACAGCCTGGGAATGTATGCCCGGCAATGGATACAGGCCGACAGACAACCCTCCGTTTCCAATACCTTTGCCAACTATGCCGCCGGAGCGCGGGCGCGCTTTACCCCGCGTCCGGAAATCAGCATTACTCCCTATGTGGGCTATCAGAATTCTCGTAATAATAAATTGCTGGAATGGGGCTGGGATACGGGCCTGGAACTGAATGTGGCCGATTACCGCCTGGGTAACTATACCACCCGCCTGCGGGGAAAGGCCGATTATGACTTTTACGATACGCGCCGCAGTTTTGCCAATGGCGCCTCCGTGCGCTTTTTTACCCGCTTTAACAAGCTGACTTCCGATTCTCTCAGCCTGAGCTGGTCGGAGTCGGTTAAACAGTTCTACAGCGCCAACGGCCGCGATCTGCTAAATGTGGAACTATTTAATCGCCGCGTGCAAAACCACCTGATGTACAGCCTGAATCCGTCGAACCGCCTGGATTTTATCACCCGCATCAATTCACGCCATATCAACTATTTTGTCAGTCGTGATATTTTCCTGATAGAAAATTTAATACGCTATAATTATTTTGGCGCTAATATGCCCATTATGCTGGAGTTTAAAACAAGCGACGAAACCATTGATAACACGGGGCTGCGCACCGACAGCCAAAGCCTGCAAAGCGGGTTGAGCCTGAAAAGCTTTTGGGATATTGATCCGAAGCAGAAGTTGCTGCTGGATATCAACTATAATAAGCTACAGTATGATACGCCCGATTCGTTGTTTAATCATGATGATCGCGATGAAATCCGTTTTGCCGCCAATGTGCGTTACAGCTACAAACTTTCTGATCTTTTGAGTGTGGAAGTCCGCCTTTACGGTTATCTTTTTCGCCAGATTTATATATTCCGCGAGCAGAGCATCAACAATAACTGGAACCGCGTTTTAAAGCTGCAACCGCGTATTGTTTATAAAAACGGCCGCCTGCGCAACAGCTTCGGCACGGCCGTTCGCGCCGATTATACTGATTTCGATTTTGACGCCTTGAACCTGAGGCCACACTCCTTTCTTTTCCGGGAGTACACGGTGACCGACTCACTGAATGTGCCGTTGACCCCGACGATCAGCCTGGCGGCCCGCGGCCGGATAGAATTGGAGGAAAAGGGTAACTTCTTTGCCCGGGAGTTCGCCCAGAATATTATACAGTCCTATCGCGTTTCCTATTGGAGTCTCGCCCTGCGCAAAACGCTTTGGTATTATTTTACCGTGCAGGCCGGTTACAGCTATTTTGAACGGCGGGAGTGGCGCTATTTCCCGGCCCGGCGTTTAAATCGCGTTATCGAAAACAGCGGCCCTTTCATCAGCGCCACCTATCTTTTTTCCCGGCGTTTAAGTTGGACGGCCTATGCTTCGATAAACAGATACACGGACAGCGCGCGCGGCGCTTCCCAAAACACGACGGGCTATTTGCGCTTCAACTATACTTTATAGGAACCGCCGGGCCTGCAGGGAGTAACACCACAACATGCTACCATCTTTTGTTATTTATCTTTACATTTTGGAATGCTATTTTTTAGAAAAAATATTTATGAGGTGCGAATGAAAAACTTTTATGCACTGATCGCGTTGACGTCGGCCTTGCTTGCGGTATCGCCCGCCGGGGCCGCTTCCCTGACCCTGCTCTCTTCCGGTGATTTCACCTACACCTACCGCTGGCGCCTGGAAAAGCTCGACGTGGATACCTTTCGTGTACAGGGCCGTGACTACCACAATGTGGATTTTGCCAACAGCATGGGGGAGGCGCAACCGGGCGGCTTTTATTTGCCCTATCGCGCCGTAACCTTCGGGCTGCCGCAAGACGGACGCTTGCAGGTTGCCATTTCCGCCGTCCGGGAACGGACAATGGACAATGTGCGTCTGCGCCGCGCTCCCTACCTGATGGAGCGGCCAGCCGGTCTGGGAGATGAGGGGAGTGAATCCGTGAATGCAAACTGGCTGGAGACCGATCCGGCCTACCGCTTCCGCGATATGTATATCCAGAAGCTCAGAATTAATCCCCTGCGTTACGACGAGGGCGCGCAACGGCTGACTGTTCTGGAGGAAGCCCTTATTACGGTCAGGATTGTCGGCGATACGGAGCTCCGGCGTTCTTTTCATGCCAATGGCCCGATGGACAAACTATACAGAAATATGATCATAAACTTTGACGAGGCCTCCGCCTGGCAAATTCCCCGACCGGCGCGGCGGCTGGCCAAAACAAACATGCTGGAGCTTAAAAAATATTACACCTTTGACATTACGGAGAACGGGGTATACAAGATAACCGCCGCCGCCGTGCGCGGCATTTCCGGCAATGACGGCATGCCTCTGGATCGCATACGGCTTTATAATAACGGCGGCCATCAATTAAGCTTTGCCACCAATCAAAAACTTTATAACGCGCCCTACAGCCAGGAAATGCCGATTTATATGGTTGACGCCGACAATGACGGCCTTTTTAATAACGCGGACTATTTTTTGTTTTACGGACGCGGCGTGAACGGCTGGTTTTATGAGTCGGGACGCGCCGATTTTGCTTACCAGATGCATACCTATGATACTAAAAACAGATACGTGCTGGAAGTGGACGGCTCCGGCGGCAAAAGAATGACGCCTGTGGATATACCCGATCTGAGTAATCCGCAAACCGTGGATTACGGCACTTTCCGTTTTCATTATGAAAAAGATCAGTATAATCTGCTCAGTTCCGGCCCGGATTGGTACGGTTACCGCTTTTTCGGAACGGCAAACAACTTTTCCTTTGATTTTGAACTCCCCGCCAGGGAGATTACGGGTAAAGACCCCACGGTAAAAGTGCGTTTGAAGGGGGCCACGGCCATACGATACCAACAGCCCTCATCCACCTACTATTTTAACATGAGCATCAACAACGCCGTTATACTGGATAATCTGCGTTTTTCCGGCGCCTCCCGCGTGGACGCCACCCGTCAACTCCCGCTGGCTTCACTCAATAGCGGCGCCAACAGCGTCTCTTTTCAATATCAGGGCAGCGACGAGGCCGCTATCGCTCATCTGGATGACATCAGCATTATTTACCAGGCGCGACTAACGCCGCTCAATAACTTTCTGGACTTTTTTTCCACCATGGAGAACAGCGCGAGAAGGTATAGGGTCTCGGGGCTGAGCGACGCCGCCGACTGGCAGATATGGAACATCAGCGACGCCGCCGATCCGCGTATTTACGCGGAAAATGTTAGCCCGCAATCCTCCGCCCTGTATGTGGATGTGGAAGCCAATAAGGCCCCCAAGGAATGGATTGTATTCAGCCTTTCCAAAACCGATATCCCGGAAGTGAACGACTTTTCTTCCTATACGCCGGAGCAGAACCTCCTGTCGGCTTCCAATCAGGCGGATTATGTTATCGTTACACGCAGGGAGCTGAGGGACAAGGGCGAGGAGTTTGCCGCCCTCCGTCCGCATCTGAAGAGCATGGTGGTCAGCGTGGAGGATATCGAATTCTTTTTTAACAGCGGCGTTCAAGACCCCACCGCCATTCGTAATTTTTTCCGTTATGCCTGGTATAACTGGCAAACGCCGGGTATCTCCTATGTGTTGTTGTTGGGTGACGGCCATTATGATTACCGCAATATAAATATCCCCACCCCAAGCGTGGTGCCGGTGTTTGAAATTTATAATACCAACGAACTGGACAGCCGCGAGGTTGATCTCTATTTTACCGATCTTGAGTCCAATGATAATTCGGAGTCCAAGCGCAATATCCGGCCCGATATCGCCATTGGCCGTATCCCCATCGCAAACGCCCGCGACGCCGACGTGATGCTGGATAAGATAAAAACCTACGAGGCCAACCCCATCAAGGAGGGCTGGCAGGCGCAAGCCACGCTGGTGGCCGACGATACCACCGTCAGCGCCGGTAAAACGGAACCCTGGCTGCATCAGCCGCAAACCGAAAAAATGATCCGGGAAACGTCCATAAAAAACTTCAATCTGAAAAAGATATACCTGACCGCCTACAAGCCGGTGCCCGGCGGCCGAGGCATACTAAAGCCGCGCGCCCAACAGGACATCATCGATCAGATTAACAACGGCACCCTGATTATAAACTATGTGGGGCACGGCTCGCCGACAACCTGGGCCCATGAGACGGTTTTTAATTTTGACCGGGACTATGCCAGCATCAACAACCCGGGTAAATATACTTTTCTGGTGGCCGCCACCTGCGATTTCGGCATGTTCGACAACCCCAATCTGGTCAGCTTTACCGAAGGGTTGATCTGGAAGAAGGAGGCGGGCATCATCGCTTCCCTGGTGGCCACCCGTCTGGTCTATTCCCAGCAAAACGCCAAGTTTAACCGCTATTTTTATAAAAAACTGTTTCCGGACGGCAAACCCTCCATAGAGCTGGGCGCCGCCTTTTTACAGGCCCTGCATGTGGAGTCGGGCAGTAATGTGAATGATCAAAAGTATCACATTCTGGGCGACCCGACCATGACGCTGATCGATCCCCGCGAGCGGATTGAAGTGACCTCCGTAAAGCCCGACACCCTACGCGCCCTGAGCACGGTGGAGGTAAGCGCGCGCGTGGTCAATGAAGGCGTCCCCCAAGGCAACTTTAACGGCGGGGCCATCCTGATAGTGAATGACGCCAAATATGAGAATGTCAACACCGGGGGAGGCCCGAGCAAAAACTATGATCTGTTGGGGCCCCTGTTGTTTAAGGGCGAGGTCAGCGTGGAACAGGGGCAGTTGGAGGGCCGCTTTATCGTGCCCAAGTCCATACGCTATAAAAACCGTCCCACGGGCCGGGTGAGCGTTTACGCCTGGGATGATGACGCCAATCGCACCGCCTTTTCCTCGCGCAACGATCTGCTGTTTATCGGCTCCCAAAACAGGGCCCCGGAAGCGGACGGGCCCGACGTCGATATCTATTTTAAGAACCAGGAGAATTTTTCCTCGGGCGATCTGATACAGGATAACCCCGTGCTTATTGTGGAACTGGAAGATGCGAACGGCATCAATATTACCGGTCAGGTGGGGCACCGGCTGGAGCTGAGCCTGGATGGCGGCGAGGCGCGCGATGTTTCGGAATTTTTTAAGTATGACCGGGACAGCTTTACCAGGGGCCGCCTGGAGTTTCCGCTGGGAAATCTAAAAAGCGGCACGCATACCCTGCGTTTTCAGGCTTTTGATAATTTGAATAATATCAGCGAGCAGGTTGTCGAGTTTACCGTGGCCGGCAGCGACGCGCTTTCCCTGGAGCGTGTTTTGAATTACCCCAATCCTTTTGAGAAGACCACCCGTTTTACCTTCCAGACCAACAGGGAAAATGCCGAGGTGAGTATAAAAATATATACCATGCGGGGCCGGGTGATACAAAAACTGGAAGGCTACGTGACCAACCTTGGTTTTAATGTTATTGAATGGGACGGCCGCGACTATGACGGCGATGAGCCGGCCAATGGCGTCTATCTGTATAAGGTGACGGTAAGGGACGGCGACAAAAGCCGTTCCAGGATAGAAAAAATGGTTAAGGTGCGCTAAGACCGGCGGCGCAATGTTTGTAAAATAAAAAAGTCCCGTCATCGGAAACGGGACTTTGGCGCGGAGAGGGTGGGATTCGAACCCACGATAGGATTTTGTCCTATACTCGCTTAGCAGGCGAGCGCCTTCAGCCACTCGGCCACCTCTCCTTAAAATTGTGTTTCTGGCGGAGGATGGAGGACTCGAACCCCCAAGCCCAAAGGGCGACGGTTTTCAAGACCGCTGCATTACCATTCTGCCAATCCTCCTTGTGAAAGACGCAGAATTTAATAAACTCTTTTTTTAAATCAAACATTTTAAGCTAAAAAAATATCTTTCCCGCTAAAACACATTTATTTTTTTGAATGGATTATCTTAAATTAAGCCGCCTTGCCTGACAAATCGTTATCTTTCGCTTATCTTCGGCCCCGGGGCGGTTTTTTAGGGCATGCCTTTATGTTTTACTAATCTAAAAAGAAGTATCTATGTTTCTGCTTATAGCCCTTACGGCTGTCATTGTAATAGGCCTGCTCCTTGTGCCCCTGGTGCGGCGTATGGAAATAGCGGGCGGCGGGAATCCGCTTGTTATGGCGGCGTCCGTTCTGTTCCTTGCGGGCGGCATGCTGCTTACCCATTCCACGATTTCATCCCTGAACTATATGGAGGCCTACCGTAACTGGCAGACGGTTAAGGGACGCGTTGTCGAGGCGGAAATTGCCGGCAAACGGGCGTTTCATCCCAAAGTAAAATATACCTTTCACTGGAGGGACAGCAGCTACAGTAATATCTCCGATCTGGATGCGCCGGGATTCGGTACCAAGGCGGCCCGTTTTCAGGTGGCGCGGGAGATGCTTAAAAACATCCATGTGGGCGACAGCATCGATGTGTGGGTCAATCCGCAAAACCCGGCGGAGAATACCCTGGTCAACCATCCCCGCTGGAACAGCTTTATGCAATACGGCGCGGGAATTTTTTTCAGCGCCGCGGCTCTGGCCTTTCTGATCAGCAGCCTGTTTCAGCGCCTAACCCTTAATAAAGAGACCCGCAAGCCATGAATTACAGAAAACAACTTTTACAACATTTAGGCCTTGGCGAATTTGTGGTGGTCGACCTGGAAACCACGGGACTCGACCCCCAAAACGATACCATCATCGAAATCGGCGCCATCCTGTACCGCGACGGGGAAGAGGCGGAAACCTTTGAATCCCTGATCAACCCCGGGCGGCCCATACCCGAGTTCATTACCCGGCTGACGGGGATCCGCGACGAGGATGTGAGGGATAAGCCGACCATCGAAGAAGTCTTCTCCGATCTGGAAAACTTCCTGGCCAATAAAACCTTTGTCGGTCATCAGGTGAATTTTGACGCCTCCTTTATCGAATATCAGTTCCGCAAGCGCCATGATGATTTTGATCGCTGGGAAAACCCGGCGCAGCGTTTTAAATATTTTGGCCGCGTGCGTCTGGATACCCTTTTTCTGTCCCGTATCCTGCTGCCCTTTTTGCCGCGCATGAAGCTGGGCGTGGTGGCCGCCTACTTCGGCATCGATCTGGAGAACGCCCACCGGGCCATCGACGACGCCCGGGCCACGGGGCAAATTTTTCTGGAACTGCTGGATCGCGCCCTGGCGCTGGACAATGCCATCATTTCGGAAATCATTCAACTTCTCTTTGCCAATTCGGCGCGGGCCAAGTCCTTTTTTGTGCCCCTGCTAAAGTTTAAGCGGGAGCAGAATATCCATGTGCCGGCCAAGAACCTGCTGGATGAAACCCGGAATGTGCAAAGTTTTTATAATGTCATCGGCGAGAGCGCCTTTCAATATACCCAGCCGGCCGATGAAAGTGAGATTTCGCCCATCGACGAAGAGAACATCCATCGCTTCTTTCAGCCGGAAGGGGCCCTGCACCGGGTGGTTCCGGGGTATGAATACCGGGAGGAACAGGAGGCCATGGGGCAAACCATCGCCGCCGGTTTTAACAGCGACGCCATCATCGTGGCCGAGGCGGGAACGGGAACGGGTAAATCCATGGCTTATATGATGCCCGCCGTGGAATGGGCCGTTCAAAACCGCAATGCCGGTCAGCGGGTGGTCATATCCACCAATACCAAAAATTTGCAGGAACAGCTTTTTTACAAGGATATCCCGGCCCTGTTTTCCGCCCGCAAGGGGGACTTTAAGGCCGTGCTGCTTAAGGGACGTTCCAACTACCTGTGCATCGACAAATGGCGCACGGTGATGACCGATATGAACCAGCGCCTTTCCCAGGATGAACGGGCGCGCATGTTACCGCTGGTTTTATGGGCCCGTCAGACCCGCACGGGCGATATCGCCGAAAATGCCGGTTTTCAACTGGAAAACAACCGCGGCCTGTGGCAAAAGTTTATCGCCGAACCTTCCTACTGTCCCGGCAAAAACTGCAAGTTTTACGGGGACTGTTTTTTGATGAAGGCCCGCGCCCATGCCCGCCGGGCCGACGTTATCGTGGTCAACCATGCCCTGCTTTTTTCCGATCTGGCTTCGGAAAACTCCA
>JALTKX010000231.1 GCA_027006055.1 Calditrichia bacterium
TAAAAAACGGTTCCGTTGTGGAAACGGGAGCGGTGGAAAAAATTTTAACCCAGGCCGGTAACGCCTATACGCGAACACTGCTGGCTTCGGTTATGGAATAACGGACTCCCCGACGGGAGAGGTAATTAGGAGGAAAAATGAACAGAAATTTTACCATCGCCGGCGTGCAAATGTGGGTGCATGAAAACGACCTGCAAAAAAACCTGAAAAGCATGGAAGATTCCGTGGCCTTTATCGCCGCGAATTATCCCTTTGTGGATATGATCGTCTTTAGCGAACTGTGCATGTTCGGCGCGCCCTATCCCGGCTGGAAAAGAGACGCCGAACCTATCCCGGGGCCGATGACGGAACGGTTTTGCGCCCTGGCCAAAAAGCACGGCAAATGGCTGGTTCCCGGTTCTCAATATGAAAAGGCGAACGGGAAAATTTACAACACATCCCTGGCTATTTCGCCCGCCGGGGAGATAGTGGCCCGTTACCGCAAGATGTTTCCCTGGCAGCCCCTGGAACAAACCGAGCCTGGCGGAGACTTTTGCGTGTTCGACGTGCCGGACGTGGGGCGTTTCGGGCTGTGCATCTGTTATGACATGTGGTTCCCCGAAGTGTGCCGCACCCTGGCCTGGATGGGCGCCGAGGTGATAATTCACCCCACCATGACCTCAACCAATGACCGGGAGCAGGAACTGATTCTCTCCCGGGCCAACGCCATCTTTAACCAGTTCTATTTTATTGACGTCAACGGCTCGGGCTTTGGCGGCAACGGCCGCTCGCTGATGGCCGACCCTCACGGACGTCTATTGCAAAGCGCGGGCAACGAGCCGCTTACCATGATCGAAACCATCGACCTGGAGCGGGTGAGCGCCACCCGGGAGTACGGCACGGCCGGCGTCTCCCAGGTTTTAAAGCAATTTGCGGCCACCCGCGTCAACTACCCCGTTTACGGCCCGGATGGAAGCGGCGGCGGGGGATTTAAACATCTCGGGCCGGTATCAACACCCAAACGCCGGAAAAGTAATAATGAAAAATCAAAAAACAAGGAGTAACAAATGGAACAGGAAATAGCAATTCACAATATCAGCCATTCCCTGGAAATGGAAGAACAGCGGCGGGAAGCGGTTCCCAGGGCTCCTTTCCACGTAACGCCCCTGTCGGTCAGCAAGGCGCGGGGCGCGGAAGTATGGGATGTGGACGGCAACCGCTATATCGATTTTGCCGGGGGGATCGGCACGTTGAATGCCGGCCATTGCCCGGAAAGCGTGGTTAAGGCCATCCGCGAGCAAAGCGGATGCTACCTGCACACCTGTTTTAATGTAATGATGTACGCGCCCTATATCCGCTTGGCGGAAAAGATTAACAGCCTGGTTCCGGGGCCCTCGGAAAAGAAGACCATGTTTTTTAACAGCGGCGCCGAGGCGGTGGAAAACGCCATCAAAATAGCGCGGGCCGCCACGGGGCGGGAGGCGGTGATCTGCTTTGACCATGCCTTTCACGGACGCACCCTGCTGACCATGACACTGACGGCCAAGGAAAAGCCCTACAAACAGGGCTTCGGTCCTTTCGCCCCGGAAATTTACCGGGCGGAATACCCCTATCCCTACCGCCTGCCCGCGGCCTTTGCCGACCCGGAAGATGCCCAAACCTACATTGATTACTTCGATACTTTTTTCCGGGAAAAGGTGGCGGCGGAGAAGGTGGCGGCCGTCATCATCGAGCCGGTTTTGGGCGAGGGCGGCTTTATCGTGCCGCCCAGGGTTTTCCTGCCCACCTTAAAGGCCATCTGTGAAAAGCATGGCATCCTCTTTATCGCCGATGAAATTCAGACCGGTTTTTGCCGCACCGGTAAAATGTTTGCCATCGAACATTACGGCATTGAACCCGACCTGATCGTTTTGGGCAAATCGCTGGCTTCGGGAATGCCCCTAAGCGCGGTATGCGGCAAAAGCGCGCTTATGGAAGCACCGCAAGTGGGCGCGTTGGGCGGCACCTACTCCGGCAATCCGGTGGCCTGCGCCGCGGCCCTGGCCACGATCGACATCTATGAAAAAGAGAAGCTGCACCGGCGCGCCGAAGAGATTGGCCATAGCCTGACCGCCTTTTGGCGCCGCCAGCAACAGCAATACGAGGTGATCGGCGACGTACGGGCCCTGGGCGCCATGGTCGGCGTGGAATTCGTTACCTCCTCAGCCACGCGGGAACCCAACCCCGAACTGGTGGCCCGCATCGTAAGCGAAGGATACAAGCGGGGATTGATCCTGATGTCCGCCGGTACCTACGGCAACGTGCTGCGCGCCCTGATGCCGCTGGTTATCAGCGATGCGCAAATGGAAGAAGCCATGAGTATTTTAAATGACATTTTAAGCGAGGTGCTGTGATGCGTAAATATATTTTATTTTTAACGATGCTGACGCTCTCCGTTAACGGTCAGGGCGGCATACAGCCTTTTCTGGAAATCCGCCCCTATGCCCCGCCCGCGGAAGAACAATACCCGGTACACGCCTCGGTGGATCACCATTCCCCCACGCAAACCTCCAGCTATCTGTTTATACGCCTGGACGGTGACAGCACTGTAAGCACCGATCCTCCGGCGCTGAACTGCGTGGACGGTCAAAACTGTTACGACGGCCACAGCGGCGTGGATATCTGGATGCCCCGCGGGGTGCCCATGCTGGCCACCGCCCCGGGCACAATCGTCTGGGCCGAGTTCGCCCCCGGTGTTGATCCCTGCCCCACCGGCTATCCGCCCAATGGGGATTTGGGCGTGGTGATTATCGATCATAACAACGGTTATTATTCCGCCTACCTGCATCTGGACCCTCCCCTGGCGGTGGAAGTGGGCCAGGTGGTAGCCACGGGCGATACCATCGGTTATAACGGAGACAGCGGTTGTGCTTCGGTAACCCACCTGCATTACGAAATCCGCAAGGACGCCTACTATTTTGATCAGGAAAAAAGCTGGGTGGTGGACCCCTACGGCTGGTGGGGCCGCACCACCGACCCCATCAAGGAGATGCGTAACGCCAGCAGTGTCTGGTTGTGGAAGTCTTCCAACCTGATCGATGACGGCGACAACGGCTTTGAGCGCTATTATGGCCCTCAATGGGAACGCCTCGCCGAAGGCTATGGCGGCGACGCCTGGAGCGCGCCCGC
>JALTKX010000232.1 GCA_027006055.1 Calditrichia bacterium
GTCCGGACTCCACATCCTGCTCAAAGCCGATATTCTTTTCGCCGATACGCCGGCGGATGATATCTTCCAGCCCCTCAAAGGCGCCGCCGCAGATAAACAGAATATTTTTGGTATCGATATTCACCAGATTCTGCTCGGGATGTTTGCGCCCGCCCTTGGGCGGTATGCTGGAAACAGTGCCTTCCAATATCTTAAGGATAGCCTGTTGCACACCCTCGCCGGACACGTCTCGCGTGATGGAGGGATTGCTGTTTTTACGGGCGATTTTATCCATTTCATCCACATAAATAATGCCCCGTTGCGTCTGCTCCAGGTTAAAGTTGGAGGCCTGATAGAGGCGCACCAGAATATTTTCCACATCCTCGCCCACGTAACCGGCCTCGGTCAGCACCGTGGCGTCGGCGATGGAAAAAGGCACGTTGAGAATGCGGGCCAGCGATTGGGCCAGCAGGGTTTTCCCCGTGCCCGTGGGACCGATAAGCAGAATATTGCTCTTTTCGATTTCAACATCATCGCCCAGGGCGGCTTGATTGATGCGCTTATAGTGATTGTACACCGCCACCGAAAGGATACGCTTGGCCTGATCCTGCCCGATAACATGCTCGTCGAGGCGAGCCTTGATCTCCTCGGGGGGATAAAGGTTGCCCGGCGTGACGTTCAACTCTTTTTGATGGCGCTCTATAATATCGGCCGCGCTACGCACGCACTCGTTACAAATATGGACATCCGGGCCGGAAATCAAACTTTCCACCTCGTCGGATGAACGCCCGCAAAAGGAGCAGCGATATACCGGCATTCTTACATTTTTTCTGGACATTTAATCTTTCTTTTCTTTAGACCGCGGCGTCAGTACTTTATCCACCAGACCATAGTCCAGCGCTTCCTGTGCCGACATAAAGTAATTACGATCCGTGTCTTTTTCAATCTGTGCTTCTGTTTTACCGGTGCATTCGGCCACAATGCGGTTCAGGGTTTTGCGGATGCGCAAAATCTCGTTGGCGGCGATCTCGATATCCGAGGCCTGGCCTTCCGCGCCGCCCAGCGGCTGGTGGATCATGATGCGCGCGTTGGGCAGGGCAAAACGCTTGCCCGGCGTACCCGCCGCCAGCAACACCGCGCCCATGCTGGCCGCCTGCCCCATGCAGGTGGTCACCACGTTGGGTTTAATATAGTTCATCGTATCATAAATGCCCAGCCCGGCGGAAACCACGCCCCCCGGCGAATTGATATAAAGATAGATATCCTTCTCCGGGTCTTCGGCTTCCAAAAACAGCAATTGCGCTATAATCAGGCTGGCGATGGTATCATCGATGGGCGTACCCAGAAAGATAATACGCTCCTTTAACAGACGCGAATAAATATCATAGGCGCGTTCACCGCGGCCCGTCTGTTCCACAACCATTGGTACTAGTGACATAAACAGCCCTTCCGGAATATTTAAGTGAGAGGTATTTCATTTTCCTTAATTTCGGAATTTTCCATGAGGAATTCCGTCACTTTTTGATCACGGATATTGTTCCGGATTTCATCCTTCAGGGACGGGATATCATCATAGATCTTCCGAATTTTCTCATCCTCGATCTTATTTAGAAATTCTTCAACATCTTTTTCATCCACTTCAATATTTTCCGCTTTGCCAATTTCTTCCTTGAGGTACATCCATTTCAGATTTTGCTCCGCTTCGTTGCGGTAGTACTCGCGCAGGGCCCGCTCATCGGCGTTGGGATCGCGGCGTTTCATATCCTGCACCAGGTTGTCCAGATAACGTTCAATCAGCGCATTGGGAATATCCAGCGGGTTCTCATCGACAATCTTTTGCGAAAGTTCCTGCTGCAGGCGGTTTTCCGACTCTCGCGCGTATTCGGCTTCCATGCCCTTTTTCATATACTCCTTAAACTCATCCACGGTTTTGGTCTCCGGATTCAGCGTTTGCACAAAGGCGTCATCCAGTTCCGGTAAATCCACCTGCTCCGTTTTTTTGATGGTGATGTCGTAATACTCCTTCTTTCCGGCCACCTCTTTTTGAGGATAATCCTCGGGATACTCCTTAACAATACGGTGCGTCTTGCCGGTTTCCTTGCCAATAAGCTGTTCTTCAATATCGGGATCAAAGCGCGCTTCGCCAATGGTTACGGAGATATCGGTATACTTTTGGTTTTCCCGGGGGGTTCCGTCCTCATTCAACTGCTGCATATCGATCAGCAGCACATCGCCCTTTTCCACGGGACGCTCCACCTCGGAGCGGGTGGCATGTTCCTTGAGCAGTTTCTGAATCTGATCCTCGATAAAACTGTTCTCGACAACATATTTGTCTTTTACAAACTCAAAACCTTTATAGTTTTTCAGCTCTACTTCCGGGAAGACCTCAACTTCCACATCCATAACCAGATCGCCGTCGTCGTTAAACTCCACCTTTTTCGGCTCGGGCATGCCCACCGCTTTCACATCGTTTTCGGTAATGGCTTTTTCCACGGCTTCCTGCACGGCCGCTTCCATGGTGTAGGCTTCTATATACTGTCCATACTGACGCTTAACCATATGCAGCGGCGCCTTGCCTTTTCTAAAGCCGGGCACCTGCACATCCTTGCGTACCTTTAGCGTTTCCTTTTCGCGGATCGGTTCGATATCCGCCTTGGGCATAACAATACTTATCTCTTTTTTGCAACCCGATAATTTTTTAACTTCAGCATTAATCATTTTTGGGTGTTTCCTCCATCAAAATTCAATTAAAATAAACGAGTAATTTAGAAAGACGCCCCGCTAAAAGCAATTAATTTGAAGCCGCCTGAATAGGGTTTCAATATAAAAATGATTTAATAAACTCATTCAATGTATTGAAATTGACATTATTTACCCCTATATTACTTGCCTTTCGCAAAAATGAACTATGAAATCAGGAAACAGGAGATATCATGGCCAAGAAACAGACTTTTGGCGATAAGGTAAACAAGGGCCAGGGCGAAAGCGCCAAGGCGGTAAAAATTGTTTTTACCTTCACCTCACCAAAGAATGGTCAAATGAAATTCGCAGAGAAAATAGTCAAGATTTTCCCCGGAGACAATGAAGATCAGAAGATCAATACCGAAATCAAAAACGGCCGGGCATTACTTGAAGCCAGAGTTTAAAGGAGACTAA
>JALTKX010000233.1 GCA_027006055.1 Calditrichia bacterium
TTCTGGGCCGGCTGGATCATCAGGTTAAGGTACGCGGATACCGTATTGAGCCCGGAGAAATCGAAGAGGCCCTGAGCAGTCACCCGCGTATAAAAGCCTGTGTTGTTGTCACCCGGGGCGAACCGGCCCGGCTGGCGGCCTATTACACCCTTGCGGGAGAAGGCCCGGAACCGGCCATCGCGGAAATCCGCTCCTTTTTGGGCGGGAAGCTGCCCGACTATATGATCCCCTCTGCCTTTACGGTGCTGGAGGCGCTGCCCCTTACGCCCAACGGAAAGATAGACCTGGCCGCCCTGCCCGATCCCGGCGGGGAGCGCGGCGCTCTGAGCACGGAGTATGTGGCTCCTTCCTCTGAGAATGAAATCATCCTTGCCGATATTGTTTCAAATCTTCTTAAAAAAGAAAAAGTGGGTATCCACGATAATTTTTTTGAACTGGGCGGCGATTCGATCATGAGTATCCAGGTCATCTCCCGCGCCCGGGAGCAGGGGCTGTTCCTGACCCCCATGCAGATGTTCCAGAATCAGACCATCGCCCAGTTGGCGCTGGTGGCCCAAAAAGGAAAGGAAACGGACACCGAGGAGGGGATTTTAAGCGGAGAAGTACCGCTTACCCCCATTCAGCATTTTTTCTTTGAGCAAAATTTCAGGGACGGGCACCATTGGAATCAATCGGTGCTGTTCCGCCTGGGGGAGCGGCTGAATGGCGAAGCGCTCCACAAAACCGTACGGGCGCTGATCAGCCGTCACGACGCCCTTAGGTTGCGTTTTAAACACAGCGGGGAGGAATGGCGGGCATTCTATGACGACAACGACTCCATCGACGACATCCTGGAAGAGATTACCCTCTCCGGGGCGGAAAAGGAAGAAATCGAACGCCGTTGCCGCGAGGCGCAGGCCTCCTTTGATCTGGAAAAGGGGCCCATTGTTAAGGTGTTGTATTTCCGGGGAGAA
The DNA here is from genome assembly GCA_027006055.1 of Calditrichia bacterium. GTDB lineage: Bacteria > Calditrichota > Calditrichia > Calditrichales > J004 > J004. Next base: position 954 of record JALTKX010000233.1, read on the forward strand.
GAAGCAGATCATCTGGCCATATTCGTCCATCACCTGGCCATGGACGGCGTAAGCTGGCGTATTTTGTTACAGGATTTTCAGCAGGCCTATGCCCTGGCCGTTTTGGATCAGGAAATCGTATTCGGAGCCAAAAGCAGCTCTTACCGCCAATGGGCCCGCGCCCTGGCCGCCTTTGCCGGGGACAAAGCCCCGGAAGACGCCCCCTACTGGCAGACCATGAGTCGCAAGGAAACGCCCCGCCTGCCCGTGGATTTCGAAGGTGGAAGCAATCTGGGAAAGGACAGGGTCGACGTTACGGTCTCCCTGGAGGCCGGGTACAGCCGTCTGCTGACCGGCGAAGCCCATAAGGCCTACAATACGGAGATCAATGATCTGCTGTTAAGCGCCCTGATCCGCGCTTACGGCACATGGAGCGGTCAGCGGCGGATTTTACTGCATATGGAAAGCCATGGCCGGGAACACATCAGCGACAGGCTGGACGTCAGCCATACCATCGGCTGGTTCACCGCCCTCTATCCCCTTCTTTTGGATTTGGGCAAGGCGGTCGATTTGGGGGAGCAGATCAAAACGATTAAAGAGCAGTTTCATGCGATTCCGCACAATGGCTTAAGTTTCGGTGTGTTACGTTATCTGTCTGCTGATAAAAGTCTGCGGGAGGCGCTAAAGCCCCTGGACGGGATGCAGATAATATTTAACTATCTGGGTCAGTTTGAAGGCGGAGAGGACGAGGGGCCCTTCCGCGAGTCCGCCTATTGGCAGGGGCCGGATCACGCGCCCGACGCCGGACGTCTGGCCGCCGTGGAAATAAACGGCCAAATGAGCGCCGGCACGCTTAAATTTACATTCAGTTACAGCCGGGAGCTCCATCGTGAGGAGACGATACGTTCCTGGGCCGAAAACTTTATCGGGGAGCTCCGGGGGATATTGGAGCACTGTAAAAATCCTCGGGCGACCGTTAAAACCGCTTCCGATTTTAAAATGGCCGGCCTGGACAACAAAAAACTCGATAAGGTTTTGAATCAATTGGGGAAAAAGAAAAAAGGACGTCGCCGCTAAGGGCGCGCCTTCTCTTTAACAAGCTAATCAATGAGGATGTACGATTAATTCCATGGAAAACATTCGAGATATTTATCCGTTATCGCCCATGCAGCAGGGGATGCTGTTCCACACCCTGTACGCGCCGGAAAGCGGCAACTACACCGAACAGATGAGCGCGATCTTTAACGGCGCCTTAAATACCGGCGCTTTTAAAGCGGCCTGGCAGGAGGCGCTTAACCGCCATGATGTTTTGCGCACCGCCTTTGTGTGGGAAGATGTGGAAGAACCGCTGCAGGTGGTGCATGACCGCCTGGAACTGCCCTTTGAGCTTTTGGATTGGAGCGACCGGGACGCGGCGGCGCGGAACACGGCATTGGAAGATATGCGGCTGCGGGAACGCGACCGGGGATTTGAACTGACCGACGCCCCCCTGCTGCGTATTATCCTGATCCGCCTGGCCCCGGAGGCACACGCCTTTATTTTCACCTATCATCACATCCTGCTGGACGGCTGGGCCATGCCGCTGGTACTGGGAGAGGTTTTTCAGCTCTATAACCGGCTGGAAAAAGGGCTGGCGCCGGATTTGCCGCCCACCCTGCCCTTTAAAAATTATATCGCCTGGTTGCAGGAGCAGGACATGGAGCAGGCCGCGGCCTTTTGGCGCGAGCGCCTGCGGGGCTTTTACAGCCCCACCTCTCTGGTGGTCGACCGTAAAACGCCGTTGGCGGATCAGCCGTACATCAAAAAAAGTTATGCCCTTTCCGCCGGGGCCAGCGAAAAGCTGCACCTGATGGCCCGCGAGATGCGCATCACCCTCAATACGATCATGCAGGGCGCCTGGGCCATCGTTCAGGCCATCTACAACCGCAGCGACGACGTCCTCTTTGGCGCCACCGTTTCCGGCCGCCCGGCGGAAATTCCCGGGATTGAAAGCATGGTCGGCCTGTTCATCAACACCCTGCCCGTCCGGGCGCGCATCAACTACGCGGACAGCATGCACAGCTTTTTAAAGCAGCTGCACGCCGAACAAAACGAGGCCCGGGCCTGGGAATTCACGCCGTTGGTGGAAATTCAGAAAGCCAGCGAACTGAGCGCGGACCAGCCGCTGTTTGAAACGCTTT
>JALTKX010000234.1 GCA_027006055.1 Calditrichia bacterium
CAGACGGCATCCCAGTCTTCATCTAACCAGGAGTCGTTGTTTATGGCGCCGTCATAATAAACCCCGGCGGCGTTCAGGCCAAAATAATAACCGGAACGCTTATCGTGGTACGGATCGAAATAGACGCTGAAACGGTCTGCCGTTACCGGGGAGTCGCGTCTTCCCAGGCGGGCAATGATGGAGTCGGCCCGGGTGTCTTCCATGCGGGCGGCCACGTAAATATTGGCTTCGTCGTAAGCCACCCAAATATGGGTCTTTTGCGTGGCGGGCTGTCCTTCATCGGGATTGCGTTGAATGAGTCCCGAAATAGATTTAGATTGATCCCAAAAGGTTTCGTTGAGGTAGCCGTCAATTTGCGGCGGGGATTCCAGATAAAAGGCGGTGACGGTTTTCAGGCTGTCCTGAGCGGATAAAGTGGAAACAAGAACAAAAACAAAGAGCATGAAAAAACGGCGCATCTGTTTTCCCCGAAAGTTTGTGTTAAAGGTTTTGTAAAAAGACGAAGGCAATTAAAAAAAGTTGTGTCATGTCGGAAATAATTAAAACAAGGGCGCTTGTGGTGCGGGCCACGCGCTGGCAGGAAAGCAGCAAAATCGTCACGTTTTTTACGGAAACGGAAGGGCTGATTAAGCTGATAGTGCGCGGCGCCCTGCGCAACAAAAGTCCCTTGGCGGGTAAGCTGGAAACGCTTTCGGAGGTCTGTGTGGTTTTTTACAGAAAAGACACGCGTTCCCTGCAACTGCTCAAGGAACTGGATATGAGCGAGCCGCATCATAAACTGCGCACCGATTATACGCGCTATCCCTTTGCCCTGGCCATTTTGGAGCTGATCTCGGCCGTACTGGAGGATGGGCATAAGGACGCGGTCTTTTTTAACTTTGTGATGGAAATGATCTCCGCCGTGGAAAAAAGCGACCGGCCTGCCGGCGTATTGATATTTTTTATGTTAAAACTCACTTCCTATCTGGGGTTTAAGGCGGAATTCACTCAATGCCGCGGCGGAAAGCACCCCGCGTGTTTAAAGGAACGCAATACCTTTTCCCTTAATGAGGGCAAGCGTGTGTGTACGGAATGTTACCGGCAGGGCGGGCTGATGGAACGCTTTGATCGTGATGAATTAATTTATCTTCAAAATTTACAAAAAAGCCATTACCGCCGAATACATGCTTCGGAGTATCATCACCGGGAATGGAAACCGATCATAGGCAAACTGCTGCGTTATATAAACCTGCAAATGGAAACGCATATTGCGCTCCGTTCGCTTGAGATGATACTTTAAGTTAGCGACATCTTTTATCCGAAATGCATAATACAATTAAAAACCGCTTTTAAAGCCGGAATAGCAAGGCTAATGGTTTTTATATATTTATAATTAGAGTAAATTAGCGGTTTTTAATCAGCGAATATAAAAAGAAGGAGGCCCTGTGGCTAAAAGTTCCGCGGATAAGGTAATGGATAAAATAGTTTCCCTGGCAAAACGCCGTGGTTTTATTTTTCAAAGCAGTGAAATTTACGGCGGGATTAATTCCTGTTATGATTACGGTCCCCTGGGCATAGAGCTTAAAAAAAATGTAAAGGAACTGTGGTGGAAGAGCATGGTTTATGAGCGCCGGGATGTGGAGGGCGTGGATGCCAGTATCCTGATGCACCCGAAAGTGTGGGAAGCCTCCGGCCATGTGGAGGGCTTTACCGATCCCATGATCGATTGTAAAAAATGTAAATCCCGCTTCCGCGAGGATAAAATAGACACAAGCAAGCCCTGCCCCGTGTGCGGTAACCGGGATACCTTTACCGAAGCGCGTCAGTTTAACCTGATGTTTAAAACCTTTATGGGACCGGTGGAAGATTCCGCCAACATCGTTTACCTGCGTCCGGAAACCGCCCAGGGTATTTTTGTAAACTTTCACAATGTCCGCGAAGCCTCCCGTCAAAAACTGCCCTTCGGCATTGCGCAGATCGGCAAGGCTTTCCGCAACGAAATCACCCCCGGTAACTTCACTTTCCGTACCCGTGAGTTTGAACAGATGGAGATGCAATATTTTGTTAAGCCGGGCGAGGATGAAAAGTGGTTCGACTACTGGAAGCAGACACGCATGGAGTGGTATAAACGGCTGGGGCTTAATCCCGAAAAGCTCCGTTTTCATGAACACGGCCCCGATGAACTGGCCCATTATGCCAAGGCGGCCTTTGATGTGGAATATGAGTTTCCCTTTGGCTGGAATGAGATCGAAGGTATTCACAATCGCACGGACTTTGATCTGAGCCGCCATGCGCAGTTTTCCGGCAAGGATATGCGCTATTTTGACGAAGCGGCCCGGGAAAAATATATTCCCTATGTCATTGAGACTTCCATCGGTTGCGATCGTTCCGTGCTAACCTGCCTGATTGACGCCTATACCGAAGAGGAGGAGCGGGTTGTGCTGAAATTCGCTCCGGCTATCGCGCCCATAAAGGCGGCGGTATTTCCGCTGGTTAAAAAGGATGGCATGCCTGAAATCGCCCATAAAATAGTTGATGACCTGAGTGGCGACTACCGCGTGTTTTATGATGAAAGCGGTTCGGTGGGTCGCCGTTACCGTCGCATGGACGAGGCGGGAACGCCCTTTTGCATTACCGTGGATAATGAAACCCTGGAAAACAACACGGTAACCGTGCGCGAGAGGGATACCATGGCTCAAAGCCGGGTGGCCATTGCTCAACTAAAAAACTATCTGGAAGAACACTTGAAATCTTAAGGGAAGTGCTATTATTTCACTTACTTCACAAGATAAAAGCAAGGAACAGTCCATTTGGCGCTCCGCCTTTTGGAATGAATTGTTAAAAGTCGCGGTGGCCCAGCTTCTTTTCCAACTGGTGCTGGGCCTCGTGCTGTATCTCTATCCACCGGTTGAACAAATCAGCACGTTGCAGTACCTCTATGTCAGCAGCTATGCTCTTCTGTTTATTCTGGCGGTAAAAACCGTTCCCTTGTGCATTACCAATAAATACCTGACGGTTCTGTTCGCCATTGTGTTCTGCTTTTATGCCCTGAGCATGGTTTTGTTTATCTTCCTGCCCTGGTTTTTAGACCCCAACTGGCAAAACAGTAT
>JALTKX010000235.1 GCA_027006055.1 Calditrichia bacterium
GTTTTGAGGTGGTCTCTCCCTTTAAGGACGGCATCAACACCGGCGATATCTCCTGCATCAATAAAGAGTTGCTATCCACCACCGATCTGCTGGTCACCACCACGGGCAATCTGAATGTATGTGACAGTAATATGCTGAAAACCATCAAGGCGGGCGCCGTGGTCTGTAACATCGGCCACTTCGACAATGAGATCGATACCAAGTTCATGCGCGATAACTGGGAATGGCAGGAGGTTAAGCCGCAGGTACATCAGATATACCGCAGCGACTCCCGCGATGACTACATCATACTGCTTTCCGAGGGGCGCCTGGTCAACCTGGGCAATGCCACCGGTCATCCTTCCCGGGTGATGGACGGCTCTTTTGCCAACCAGGTACTGGCGCAGATACACCTTTACAAGGCGCGTTTTGCCGATAATCCCTCGCCGGAGAAAATTACCGTGACCGTGCTGCCCAAAAAACTGGACGAGGAAGTGGCCGCGGGCATGGTGGCCGGTTTTGGCGGCGTCATCACCAAAATGACCCCCACCCAGGCCGAGTATATCAATACCCCCATAGACGGTCCGTTTAAGCCGGACAGCTATAAATATTAGGTCTGTGGTTTTTTCTATCGATCCCGGCGTAGGATATGCGCCCGCGCCGGGATTGTTTTACTTACTGCCGGATTTCGTATGAAAAAAAATCTCAAGAGCCTTTTTGTGTCTCTTATAGGCCCGGAACGCTATCATCGTTACATCACCTTTAGCGAACAACTTGTAAAAAGCCTGCAACCCTTTAACGGCACGGGTAAGGGCATTATGGCCGGGGAGCTGATAAAAAAAGGCGATGTTATTCTGGATATCGGCGCCAATATCGGCCGTTTCGTCAGCTTTGCCTGTCCCCTGATAAAAAGGGAAGGGCGCGTGGTTTGTTTTGAACCGGTGACCCATTGCCGCCGCGTTTTGGAATGGATGCTCAAACTAAGACGTTGTTTCCGGGCTTCGGTGGTACCCGTGGCCCTTTCGGATCGCGTGGATACGCTGGAGATAGCCATACCCCTAAAAAGAGGATGGAAGCTGCAAACCTCCACCGCTCATATCTGCAGGGCGCCGGAGGAGAATTGCCGTCTGGAAAAAGTCCCCGTCCTGCCGCTGGATCACTTTTGCCGGGAGAATAAGCTTGACCGGATCGACTTTATAAAGTGCGATACGGAAGGATATGAATATTTTGTCTTCAGGGGCGCGCAACAGGTGTTGAGCAGCCATAAACCGGCCATTTATTGTGAAATCGAGGAACCTTATGTCCGCCGTCAGGGGCTGGAGCCCGACGCGGTTTTTGATATATTAAAAAAACTGGGTTACCGGGCTTTCCTCTCCGTGGGCGATGACAGGCTGAAACCCGTGGACAGCTATTCCCGACGGGGAGACTATTTCTTTCTGCATCATACAAAAATAACGCCGCGACTTAAAAACTACTATATATCCGCATAGACTTTTGTAACGTAATATAAAAATATCTTTTTCAATCGCGATAAATTGTGTACATTAAAGGCTGTCATAAATTAGATCAGGATTATCATGGATATTACAAAAATCAGAAATGTTGCCATCATCGCCCACGTCGATCATGGTAAAACCACCCTTGTGGATGAACTCTTGAAAAACACCCATTTTTTCCGGGAAAATGAGAAGGTGCGGGAACGCTTCATGGATTCCAACGATTTGGAACGGGAGCGGGGCATTACCATTCTTTCCAAGAATATTTCCATCCGCTATAACGATCATAAAATCAATATCATCGATACGCCGGGTCACGCCGACTTTGGCGGCGAGGTGGAGCGCGTGCTGAAAATGTCCAATGGCGTACTGCTGTTGGTGGACGCCTTTGAAGGCACCATGCCGCAAACCCGTTTTGTATTGCAAAAGGCGCTGGCCCTGCAACTGAAGCCGGTGGTGGTCATTAACAAAATGGATCGCCCCCAGGCCCGGCCCGACGAAGTGCTGGATGAAATATACGACCTGTTTATCGATCTGGGCGCCAATGACGACCAGCTTGAGTTTCCCGTGGTCTACGCTTCGGCCAAGAACGGCTGGTCGTCGCTTTCAAAATCCGAACAGGGTAAGGATATGCTGCCCCTGTTGGACGTCATGATCAGGGATATTCCCTCTCCCGCATTTATCGAAGGCACCACGCAAATGCAGATCACTTCGCTGGACTATTCGCCTTATGTGGGGCGTATTGGCATCGGCCGGGTGTACCGGGGCAGCCTTTCCAGTTCCGACCGCTATAAGCTGGTTAAGCGGGATGGTTCCGTGGTTACGGCCAGCATCAAACAAATTTTTACTTTTGAAGGTCTGGAGCGGGTGGAACAAAACGAGGTGGGCACCGGTGAAATTTGCGCCGTGGTGGGCATTGAGGATATCAATATAGGCGATACCATCGCCGATTTTGAAAATCCGGAACCCATGCCGCTGATCACCATCGACGAACCGACCATCAGCATGACCTTTACCATAAACACCTCGCCTTTTTTCGGCAAGGAAGGCAAGTATGTCACCAGCCGTCATCTGCGCGATCGTCTCTATCAGGAACTGGAGTCGGATGTGGCCCTGCGCATTGAGCCGACCGCCTCTCCGGACAGTTACAAGGTCAGCGGACGGGGTATCCTGCATCTGTCCATCCTGATTGAAAACATGCGTCGCGAAGGCTATGAGTTTGCCGTGGGCCAGCCCAAGGTGATCTACAAGGAGATTGACGGGCATAAGGCAGAGCCGGTGGAAGAGCTGGTGATCGATGTGCCGGACGCTTTGTCGGGCAAGGCCATCGAACTGGTATCCCAGCGGCGCGGTTCCCTGGAAAGCATCGAGGACAAAGGCAGTTTTAAGCATCTTACTTTCCATATTCCCTCGCGCGGCCTGATGGGATTGAGGAATAAAATCCTTACCGCCACCTCCGGCGAGGCGGTGATGACCCATCGTTTTTATCAGTATGAATTTTTTAAGGGCTCCATACCGCACCGCCAGAACGGGGTAATGATCTCCCTGGGGCAGGGGCCGGTGGTGCCCTATGCCGTGGACGCCCTGCAGGATCGCGGCTATTTTATTG
>JALTKX010000236.1 GCA_027006055.1 Calditrichia bacterium
CCCCGTTCATCGATGAATTTCCTTAACGGTTTGATGACCACGTCGTGAATGTCGCCTTTTTCGTAAGTCATTTTTAATCTCCCTTAGGTATCGAGTAAAGTTTCGCAGCGATCAAGGAAACGCCCCGTGGGGAAATTTACGGCCAGCACATAAAGTCCCACCAGCATATAAATTCCAAACAGTTCCAGATTTCCGCTCAGCACAAACACAATAAAGGCCAGCAGACCGATGGCCTCGGACAGCACCCAGATGATAATTTGATATTTACGGCCGGTCATCATACAGGCGCGCGCTATATGGTCGCGATTATCCGTTTTTGTTTTCAGAGTGTTTACAATTTTTTCCGCTACAAAAAGATTTCTTTTAATCAAAAAAACGGCAATGGCCACCAATAAGACCGCCGTCATTATTGCCTGATCCACCACCCGGTAATCCCCGAGGGGGGTGATGAGGTCGGGCTGCACGTAAAAGATCACTAAGGCAAAGAGGGCCAGACTGATCATGGTAAACAGCACCGCGCCCCAGATAAGGCGCAGTTGACGGATATAAACGGATCGATCGGGCATGGCAGTCCTCCTATTCCAGGTAAAAAGGATATGTGACGGAAGGGATGTGCTCTTTCTTCAGGAGCAGGACTTCCGCTTCATCGGCAAACAAGGGACTGATCTCAATGTTCCCGGCGGGCAGGCCCTGATCATCGCGCGGCACCCCGATTCCCGCCTTTTCCAGCCAGCGCGCGTAAAGAAGGTTAAGATCGCGGCGGGCGGTTTGCGGACTGTCCACGCCGCTGCCGTTTTTAAGGGCGCTAAACTCCTCCGCGCGGTCTACCTCCAGGGAGAGAATATGCTCCGTGTGCTGCAGGGCGTCAAAGACAAAGGTTTCGAACTTGAATCCGTTTTTTTCCTCCGGCGCAACCCGCTTGCCCCGTTCATCCACATAGGGAATCTGTTTATGGGCCACGTGATAGGGCAGGCGAAAACCGTGATCATTCTCCCGCTCCAGAAAGGAGACATTGATTATGTGGATGGCAATGGAACCGGCCCAATATTTTAAGCGCCCCCCGTCGGTGGTGGCGTGCATCTGCTCATCGCTCATATCGCTGTACTCCACCACGCCCAGCCGGTCGCCTATTTTGCAGATAACCCCCATCTTCTCTTCCGGATAGGCTTTATGCACCACCTTGTTGGACATCTCCGCTCCGGCGTCGATATGATAGCCGATGAATTCCGGGTCGCCAATTTTGGTTAAAACATTATCCACCTGAAAATAGAACATATATTTTATGCCCCGGCGCTTCATATCGGCCACGGCGCCGCTGTCCCACAGGGCCTTCAGCGAGCCGCCATGTCCGTTGGGACTCATAAACAAGGCGTGTTTCTCCGCCAGAATCAATTTCCCATTTGCATCCACCGAGGGCAGCATCTCCTGACGAAAGAACATAACATCCCCGGCATTTAATCCGAAGAACCGATTTTCCCTGAAAAAGCGTATGGTGTCGTCATGGTTGCTTTGACTGGTCATGATATACCAGGGTATCACACAACCATGACGGGCGGCGCGGGCCCGTATTTTCTCCGCGTGCAGTTGAAACAGGGATTTGTTTTTTACGGGCGTAACGGGAAAAATACCCTTGGGCCCCTCAAAACCCAAACGACTGCCCTGCCCCCCGGCCACAAGGAAAACAGCCACTTCCCCCCGGGCCAGGGCTTCCTCCCCGATTTGACGCATTTTCTCATCCCGGGAGATACGCTCTTCCAGCCGGATGACCGGCGCCTCGGTCATTTCAGCCGGCGCGCTCTCATCCTTTTGGGCGGTAAGGGCGATCAGCTTTTCCAGGTTATCAAAATCTATTTGGGCGATTTGCCCGAGCAGATGCGCTTTTTCGGCTTCGCTCAACTCCCGCCAAAAGCGGAGAATGTGTTCCTGATGATGTGCCTTAAGCAAGGCAAGCGCCTCTTGATAATGCATTAAACGTTCCCGTTTCTGTTATGTGATTTGCAAAAAGGACAAAGTTAGCCAATGCGGGCTTAAAAAGAAATAAGCAGGCGCTATAAAAAACGGGAGGTATTGCGGTACTGGCGGCTTACAGACCGATATCCACAACCATAAGGGTGAGATCGTCGTCAAAAGTGCCGCTTTTTTCGCCGGTATAGCGTTTCAGGTCGGAAACTATCTTCTCCAGAAAATCCTGTCGTTTGCGGCCGGCATATTTACGCATGGCCCTTTCAATCCGCTCATCGCCAAATTGTTCGCCCTTTTTATTGATGGCTTCCTGCAAGCCGTCGGTATAAACAAAAAGGCGAAAGGCGCCGTCGATGGATTGTTTCCGGGTCTCATAGGTAATGCCTTCGTCCATCACGCCCAGTAAAAAGCCCTCGGAGTCCAGGGCGGCGATGGATTTATCCTTATAGTCATACAACAGGGGCATGGGATGGGCGGCATTGCTGTATATCAGCTCCCGTTTTTTATGATCCACAATGCCATAAAAGGCGGTAAAGAAGTCACCGGTCTGCAAAACATTACAAAAATCCCGGTTGAGAAATTCAAAAACCCTGCCCGGGTCTGTTTCTGTTTTGGCATACTTGCCCAGCGTCATTTTGAACATGGCCGAAAGCATGGCCGAGGATACCCCGTGACCGGTGGCGTCGGCGATAAGAAAGCCCGTCATATGATCATTGACGGGAAAGGCGTCGTAAAAGTCACCGCCCAACTGGTGCGACGGGGTAAAAGAGGCGGCAAAGTGGATATCCCCACTATCCGGCAGGGTTACCGGCAACAGGCTTTTTTGTAAATCCCCCGCTTTTTTCAGGTCCTGCTCCAGTTGTTTGTTTTTCTCTTCGATTATGCTTTTTTGCTGTTCTACCTGGCCCAGGGCATTTTTCAGATCAGCCGCCTGTTCTTCCAACAGGGCGTTCTGGGTGGTAATTTTTTCAATCAGGGCCAGGCGATCCATGCTGATGGCAATATATTCGGCAATGGCCTCCAGTAAAAAGATATCGCCGTCGTCCAGAATCATCAGTTCACTGTTTTCAATATAGAGCACGCCGTAAACCTTGGACTGGGTAGCTACGGGAAAGGCGAAAAAGGATTCGCGATCCGGGGTGAGTGCCTTTAAACCGGGGTCGTCCCCCTTCATGATGCGTCTTTTTGTCGTAAGGGCCCGACGGATGGGGGTTTGCTCTTCCCCGGACAGACTTTTCTCCGACAACTGTTTCACAAAGTCGCTGTTGGAAATACCCGCCGCCGTTTCCAGGCGCAGCGCGTCATTTTCTTCCAGTAAAAAGATAGCCACGGTGGCCGACTCAAAAAAGGTTTTGACCAGGCGGTTGGCAACAAACTCCAACAAGGTTTTGATGGCGGTACTGGCGGCAATGCGCTTACCGATTTCGTTAATGATCTGTACCTGAAGATAGCGTTTTTCCAACAATCGCTCATCCTGCATGCGCTCGGTTACATCCATAAAGGTTTCGATAATACTGACGACCCCGCCCTGCCCGTTTCTCAGCACCTTGCCGGCGCGCTCCACATACCGCATCTCATGGCTGTGGGTCAGTATCTGGCTTACCTGTGTTCGCTGGTTAACCTCCTGCCCGCGCAGCTCATCCGCGGAAAAAAGCGGCCCGTTGAGTACAAACAGATCATTGAGGGTTTTATCCAGCGCCTTTTCCCTGTCATAGCCCGTAATCAGACCGGCCTTATCGTTCCAGGACAATATCCTGCCCGCCGCGTCATAGGTTATAACAGCCACCGGCGCGTGTTTAAAGATCGCTTCCACATGCTCCTTGTTTTCGCGAATTTCACTGTACAGCCGTTCCAGTTCCACCGTATATTCACGGATTTCTTCCTTAAGTTTTATATGGATAATCGCTTTTTCAACGGCATGACGCAGCACCAGCAGGTCCACCGGTTTTAAAAGAAATTCCGCCACCTGATGACGCAGGGCGGTTATGGCCGTTTCCATGTCGCCATGACCGGTAAGGACTATGATCTGCGTGTCCCAGTCGATTTCGCGGATGGCTTTTATAAACTCCAGGCCGCTCATGCCGGGCATCATCAGATCGGTAACGATGATTTTAGGCTGGCGAATACGGAATATCTCCAGGGCTTCCAGGGCATTGGCGGCCATATAGACCTGATAGCCGGATTCCTGCAGGAAGCGCCCCAGGGTATCGGTAATGTGAATTTCATCATCCACCACCAGCACGCTTTTTAGAGTTTGCTCCCCGATATCGCCCGTGGTCAGTAATTCGCTGTCATTCTGAAATATTTCAAGCCATCCCATACCCTGTCCATTCATTTATTTTGTTTCGCCTTATATTCGGAAGGGGCAAGCGGAAGCTTAATCAAACAGAGCGGGTGCATAGGAAATGAGCGGATTGTGTATAAAACAGGCATAAAAAGTCCGGAGAACCATTTCTTACACACAATAAGTAAAAAAGAACCCTGTGAAACCAGGCGGCGGACCCGCTGTATTTTACCATAGTTACAAAACAGACAACGCCGGTATGCCGTACTTATTCATCTAAAATTCCAAAGTAGTGTTTAAGAACACCTTTTTTTCCACGGAAATATTCTTAATGTAAAAAGAGGAAGCCTATGCCCGATTGGCGATGAACAACGCCCGCCGGGGGCGGGGATGTCCCTCAACGGTTTTGGAAGGATCGTCTTTATCCAGAAAGTCGGCCAGGGATTCATAATGCATCCACGCCGTGCTCCGCTGTTCCGACCTGGAGGTGACATTCACATCGGCCAGACGTATCCGCTCAAAGCCGCAACGCGCCAGCCAGTCTTCCAGGGCACCTGTCGACGGAATAAACCAGACATTGCGCATCCTGGCGTAGCGTCCCGGAGGGACAAACACATGGCCCCGCGGCCCTTCCGTCACCAATGTCTCCAGCACCAGTTCCCCGCCCGGCCGCAGGATGTTGCGTATATCCAGCAGATGATCCATGGGCGAACGGCGATGATAAAGCACCCCCAGGGAAAAGACGGTGTCAAAAAGCGGGCGATGGCGCTCCAGCGCCTCAAAGGGTATGGGAAGCTGCACCACGGGCGCCTGAGGCACATAGGAGGCAAGCAACCGGAATTGCATGGTATAGAGGAGCATGGGGTCTACCGCCAGCACGGCGCGGGCCCCCGCCGCCCACATGCGCCAGGAAAAATAGCCGTTGCCGCTGCCGATATCCAATACCAGACGATCCTTAAGCGGACTGATGTGCGGCAGCAACCGTTTCCATTTCCAGTCGGAACGCCACTCCGTATCGATGGGAATGCCGAAAAACTCAAAGGGTCCCTTGCGCCAGGGGTGAAACTGCATCAACAGGGAACGCAGGCGCCCGCTGCTTTCTTCCGGTATATCCGCGGCCCGGCCCACGCGCGGGGCGTCCGTGGAAAAATCACTGTCAATAGCGGTAGAAGGCGGCGCCAGTTGGAGAATATCGCTCAGGGCCCGTTGCCATTTTTCATAATCGCCATGGCTACGGCCGGAAAACCAGTCGCCCTCTTTTTCGCGCAGCCGGGCCAGTTGATCGTTAAGCGCGGCACTCTCCGTTGCCCGCAGGAAGTCATCCCAGTTCAACATCGGCCTTTTCCGCGATGATGGAGATAAAATTAAAGCACTGAAACCAGACATGGCTGGAAGCAAACCCGGCCTCCGCCAGGCGGCGGTGATGGGTTTCCGGCGTTTCCGGTATAAGAACATCTTCCAGGGCGTTGCGTTTTTGGGCTATCTCCATCTCGCTGTAGCCGTTGGCGGCCTTAAAGGAGTGGTACCAGTCGATCTGCCGCGCGTTCTCCTGTTCGTCGGCAAATTTTATCTTTTCGGAAAGGATAAGAATGCCCCCGGGAAGCAGTCCGCTGAAAATTTTTTTCAACAGACGGCCGCGATCGGCGGGATTAAGGAATTGCAATGTAAAATTCAGCACCACCACCGAGGCCCGCACGATCTCTATATCACGGATGTCGCGGCAAAGCCAGCGCACATCCCGGCCCGGCATTTCCAGCTTTGAGGCCCGTTCGATCATGGCCGGAGAATTATCGACGGCAATAATCGGGATATCCTTGCTTTTCAGATGGCGATGCATGGCCATGGCCCCCGCGCCCAGGGAGCAACCCAGGTCGTAACAGACCGTGCCGGGCCGGCCATAGCGCGCGGCCAGCACGCCGATCATGGACAGGGTGGTGGCATAACCGGGCACGGAGCGCTCGATCATATCCCGGAAAACGCCGGCCACCTGTTCATCAAAGGTGAATTTCAGCAAGGGATCGCGCGGGGCGGCGAACAGACGATCTTCTCCCGATGCCATGGTATTCTTCCCTATAATGGTTCCAGGGTATAGGTACGCCCCTTATTCTGTTCCTTCAACCAATCCATCAGCGGAGCAAAATAGTCCAGCATGGCTTTGGCGCTGATCTCCTCGCCCAATGCGTCGCGCATCAGCAAACGCCAGTCCACCGTGGCCCCGGCGGAGAGAATGCCGGAAAGAAAGCGTCCCACCTCTTTGTTGCCATAGTAGTTGGTGGCTTGCGGTTCCTGATGCAAAATATTTTTGGCGATATGGTTGTGAATCTGAAACAGAATAATATAGGAAAGCGCGTAATCGTAGTACTGGGCGGCGTCGTTATTGATGTGGGTTTTGGAAGCGGCGTCGCAAAACTCCCCGCCCCGTTCCGCGGGCGGCACAATACCCTGGTAACGCTTTTTAAGCTGCCACCACAGTTTATTATAGTCGCCGGAAGGCAGATTGTCCACATAAAGTTCCTTTTCAAAGCCGGTCATCACCCCGGCGGACCAGGGGATAAAGACGATATAGTTCAGGGCCTCCTTGAGCAGCGACTGCATCTTATCCGTTTGCGTTCCCCGGGGGATCAGCTCCAAGCCCTCCAGAAAGGGCTTTTGCATGGCCGCCAGCCCCATCATGGAGCCGATGGCCTCGTGAAAGGCGCGGTTGGCCCCGCCCCGCAGCAACAACGGCACATTGGGATTGCTGTAGGAAATATAGTAGTAGATATGCCCCAGTTCATGGTGCGTGGTTTCATACCACTCCGCCGTGGGGATCACGCTCATCAGGCTACGGATATCCTTATCCAGGTCGAGATGCCAGGCCGAGGCATGGTTATTCTTTTTATAGGGCGCTCCCGGCGGCGCGGGGTAAAGGCTGGACTTTTCATAAAAAGAGGCGGGCAGTTCCGGAAAGCCGAGACTGACATAAAAACGTTCGGCCTGTCTTACCAGCCATTCAGCGCCCTTCTCTTCCAGAACGCCATCCAGATCGATACCCTTTACCTGCACCAGGGAACTCCAGTCCTGTCCCCAGCGGTTGGGCAGCCAGTGCGCCGGCAGATAGTCCGGCACGGGCCGGCCGTATTTTTCGGCCAGGGCATAGCGGGCATAGGTGTGCAGTTCCCGGTAGAGCGGCCAAATTTCCCTGATAAAACGTTTGTTCATGGCCATCATTTCATCGGTGCTCATGCCGTAGTCGGACACCTGATAACTGAAATAGTCATTATAGCCCAGCGCCTGCACCGTTTTATTGCGTAGTTCCTGAAGGCGACTCAATCCCTGTTTGAGTTCCCGGCCCACCTCCTTGGAGGCCTCCCAGGCCTTTAACCGTTTATTAAGATCGGTCTCCGACCCCAGAATAAGATCGATATCGTTGGCGCTGACGACCCGGTCATCGATTTTAAAATTGAAGCCGAACAGGGTCTTGTTTTGTCCCCTTTCGGCCTTGATGCGTTCCTTCACCACGTCGGCAACCGTTTGCGGATTGTTGGCCGCTTCGTATAGGATGGCCTGAAACTGTTTAAGTTGAAGAGGGGTCAGATGCTCCTTGTTTTCCAGAAATCGACGGGCGGCGGCAATATTTTCCCTGCTGCCGGTAAAGGCGGCCAGGGCTTCGTTGGCTCTTTGCACGCGGTTTTCCGTGGCCGTATCTCCTTCTACAATATAGGTATTGGCCTTCCACTCCGCCCTGGCCGAGGCATAGTAAAGCTGTTGATATTTTTTGGAATAACTTTGCAAAAAGCTTTCGGCGTCTTTTTGAAGCTGCACTTCGGGGCTGCAGGCCAGTAACACGCCCAAAAGGCTAAGAGTGAGGAGATATTTAAACATATCGACTCCAGGTTTAAATAAAAGTTCTTATGGTTTAAACGGATTATCCGGCGGGGATTTACAAAGTGGACAGGGCGACAAACCGCCCCTTAAAGCATCCCGCCTCCACGCCGGCAAACATGATGCGTACCGTCACCTCGATGCGGGCGATACCCTTTCGCTGCAGCATTTTATCAAAATGCTCCCAGTCGGCGTCATCCACGGGATCGGTCAGGGCTTCGAATTTATCGGTGATGGGCTTGGTGAAATGAATTTCATTTTGATGGATAACCACCCGCACCAGATGGTTATGTTTACGCAGGCGAAAATAGATCAGAGTCCAGGCCGTGAGCATGGCCAGGGAGGCCACGCTGCCGCCAAAGGCGGACTGACGGTGGTTGATATTGGGTTCCAGTGGGGCCGACATCAGAACGTGATCCCAGTCGGCCTCCACCACCCGCACACGCATAGCCGTGGAAAGAGGGATATGCGTGAATAAATAATGTTCTATTTCTTCTTTTTGCATCCTGGCCTGCCCGTAAATGAATTCAACTGACAGGCTAAGTTAATGGCTTTATTGCAAATCTACAATAGTCCGGTCCTGCAGGCGGACAATTTTAGCCACTTCCCGGCCGGAAATGGTTTCCCGCTGACCGTTAATGGCCGCCACATGCACCATCACCGATTTGGCGTCAAAATTATCCAGAATGGAGGTCCACTCTTCCGCCGTAAAGGTGATTGTGCCGTCATTACGATCCAGCACTTTTACCAGAATGGGACGGTTGCCAAAACCCAGCCGCATATCCTCGGGGTTGGGCTTTTCGCCATTGACAAAACCCGGCCGGCCGTTAGGCGAGGCAAAGGCCAGCAGAGCCACCAGCACATGGTCATCGGCGCTGCCGCCGCTCCAGCTTATATTCAGCGCCCGGGTTGTATCCAGTGCGAGGCCGTCATTGACGGATGCAAGTGACAAGCGGGAAGCGGGCGTGGTCAGGCTGACCTTAATGGCCGGGAACTCATCCGATCCGGCGGTTTCAAAGCTGTATTCGGAGCTGGCCTTAAACTCCAGACTGTTAAAGTTAAAGCGACCAAAGGGACCGTTGCCGTTTCGCCGGCCATCCTTAACCCCTTTCCCCGGCCTGGGAAAACTGGTATAAACAAAGCCGCCGCCAAAACCCTGAAAGGCGGTCAGGACGATCTGATCGTCCGGCGTAGTCAGGGTGACCTCGCCCATGTCCAGCCCGCCGCGATAAAAGCGGGGGTCCTGATCCTGAGGCAGGGCCAGGGCCATGGCCTGACCGGTATTGATCTTAAAAGGCAGGCGCGGCAGGCTCATGCGTCCCCAGGACAGGGTAAAGACGGCGTCGACGCTGTCCAGCCCCAGTCCCTGACCGGACATATAGCCCACTTCATCGTCAAAGGCCTGCAGCATGATGCTGTTAAAATCTTCTTCCTCGTTAAAAGGCTCGGTGCTGTTTTTTTGACAGGCCGTCCAGCTTATGGAAAGGGCCAGTAAACTTAAAACCATTAATTTACGCATATTCAAATCTCCTTTTTGCACACGTTTACATTCTGTTATCAGGATATTGAGGAAAATAACATATTTAAAACTCCACGCTGTGACGCAGGTTCCAAAAAGCCGTTTTCCCGGAATGGCATTACTTCCCGCCTAGGGTCGGTCTCCCGGCGGCCGCTGCCAGGGCACAGGCCCGCCCCCGGGCCGGCGGCCCGGTCGTGCACGCATCAGCATATCCAGCAAAAGGCCCCGTTGCTGCTCATTTAGCAGCTTGCCCGCCTCGCTCAGTTTTTTCATGGCCCGGCGGCTGTGCTCTTCCTTTAAACGCCCGATAACGCCGACCAGGCTGTCTATGGTGGCGCTGTCGGCCGGCTGGCGGCGGATGGTTTCCCACAACGCCTTTTCATTGCGTTGTATCTCCCCTTGCAGATTGCGGTTCTCCCGGCGGAAGGAACGCATGATCTTCATCAGTTGTCCCCTCTGCCCCTCGCTAATGCCCATCTCCCTAAAAGGCGGCCTGTTTGGGCGAAACGGTTTATCAACCTCGGAAAACTGCCGGTACAGCAAAACACCCAGCACCGCCAGGTTGAAGGTCAGGGAGACGATAAGCAGTGCCGCCGTCAACCTTTTACTCATTGCCCGCCTCCTCTCCCGGCAAAAATATGGCCTCAAGATTATCAGACAGGGCCGTTTGATTTAGGGCCGAGGCGAGAGAACTGAAGGCAGGATCAGTGTAGGGATCGGATTGTACCGTTCCGGAAAGGGACAGTTGGCCGCCAACGTATATGCCCAAAAGCAACGCCGCGGCGGCCAGAACGGAACGCGTTCTCCAGGAAAGGCCCGCAAACAGGGAAGACGCTTCCCCGTTCTTTTCCGCCAGGGCACGGATGCGCGTGGCCAAAAAAGGATCGGGATGCAAAGCGGGCGTTGGCGATGAAGCCCTTTGTTGCAAAAGTTTTTCCAGTTGTTCTTTATTCATAATACACCTGCCTTAAATATAGGGTAACCAGGGTTTAAGATAGTCCGCCAGTTTTTTACGGGCGCGGTAGATGCGTGTTTCCACCGCGCTAAGGCTCAAGTCCAGTTTATCCGCAATCTCCTGATAACTCATTTCCTCATAGCGGTACAGTAGCAGGGGGATGCGGTATTTGGGTTTTAACTTCTCCATCATGGCCCGGATCAGTTTTTCCCTTTCCTGTTGTTCCAGGCGGCGGTCGGCCGTGCGCGGCGCCTCGCTTTCCCACACGCTTTCTGTTTCCGCCAGACGGCGGTAGGCGTTGTTTTCCGCGCGATCGTCAAAAAAACGCAGCCTCTTTTCCTTTTTTAATACATTGATGATGTGATTCAAAGCGATGCGGTAGATCCAGGTGGATATCTGTGACTCTTCCCTGAAGTTTTCCATGTTTTGATAGACCTTTAAAAAGACGTCCTGAACGATGTCGCGGGCCAGGGCTTCCCTGCCCGTCATACGATAGGCCAGGTTGAGTATGCGGCCGGCGTTGGCCTCGTATATCTCATCGAAGGTCATCAGAGGATTTTTCTCCACTCGGGCTGTCATGTGTGCATACATCATCGGCAAACTGTGTTTTTTTATCCTATAGACAGCTTACGATGAAAATACTTGCAAAAATATGAAATTTCCCTTCTCCGTATACATGGAGAAGGCCATATCATACAAAGAAATGGAACCTTTAAATGCCATAATCATGAAAATACAAACTATCTGACACAATAAACTATTTTTTATTTTTCTCTTTCAATTTTTGTTGATTATTTAAATAGCGTTTAACACGTTTTTGCGCTTCTTTTGCCTTTTCATCATCCAGAACATTTCGTTTAAGAATCTCATTGCTGATTATATCTACAATTTCACTCAATTCTACCTTTATACCCGGATTGAACTTTCGCAGCTCGCGACGGATACAGTCGGTAACGGGACTGTTTAACAGCAATGCGCTAATAACATAGCGGTTCACAGCGCTTACTTTGTCCTGATATTCAGTAATGACATCCTTAG
>JALTKX010000237.1 GCA_027006055.1 Calditrichia bacterium
AAAAGAGGATACCGGCTATATTCGCTGATCGCCATAACGTGTAAGGGAAATCCCGGCGTCGGGTTTCCCGCTGTAAAATCTTGATCTATCCGGAGCGGCAACAGCCATGATAAAAACAATAGTGTTATTTACGGGACTGCTATGCTCCCTGTTGAACGCGCAGGGTACGGGCAATCTGTACTTTTTATCCAACGCAAAAATGCCGGGCAGTGATGGCGAGGGTACCGTGGACAGCGTTCATCCCAACGATTTAGGCATGTGGCGTCAGGCAAGGGTGTTTACCGCCTTTTTAAAGTCCTTGCTTGAAGAAAGAAAACCCTGATGGTCGAGGTATGATGAGATATTTACTTTTGTTTGTGCTGATAGCGCTTTCCTGCACCCGTTTTGCGGGGGAAGAAGGTTGGACGGCCCTGAAAAAAGAGGCCGGCGGCCTGGGTAAGGAGGCCTGGCGGCCCATGTTGCTCTATGTGGCGGAACTGCATGAAAAAAGCACCCATCCGGCCACCTATCCCTTTGATTATGAATGGGAGGAAATCGGACCCGGATATGTTTACGGCCCGGCCTTTGGCCATTGGGATATCGTTCATCAGATCATCGATGTTCTCCCCGCTTTTCCTACCCATGCCCTTCACCAGTTGTATAATGATGTAAAAAATCAGGAGCCCGACGGCATGCTGCCCGGTTCAATCTGGATGGTTGGCGGAGAGGATGTGCCCAATATGAGCGTCAAGCGGGATAAGGTGGACTGGAACAGGGACAATGCCGGTCATCCACCCATCTGGGTGATTGCCGCACAGGATTATATCCGCCAAACCGGCGACAAGACGGTTTTGAAAACCTTTTATACAACGCTGGTGCGCCAGATTACCTGGTTTGAGAATAAACGGCGGGCCGAGGGCGAGGGTTTTTTTTATAATGATATCCTGTTAAAAAAATGGGAAAGCGGCGTCGATCAGGGAATTCGCTTCGATGAAACGGCCATGGGCCCCTGGGCCTGTATCGACGCGACCTCGCATGTGTATCTACTCTATAAAACGGCGGCGGCCTGGGCCGGGGAGCTGGGGATGGAAGGCTCTTTTTTCAAACGCCGCGAGGGCGAGCTGCGGCGTTTTATCCGCGAGGATCTTTATGCCGCCGATGACGGTATGTTTTATGATATTTGGGCCGTAAAGGATCCCGGTTTGCGTTCGCAGGCCTTTGAGGCCATGTGGCCGCTGGTGGTGGGCGCCGCCACGCGGGAACAGGCGGAGCGATATATCGACGACTACCTGTTGAATCCCGATGTTTTTTTTACGGCGCATCCCATGGCCACGGTGGGGGTGAAGGCCCCTAAGTTTGAGCAGCGTATGTGGCGCGGCCCGGCCTGGAACAGCATGACCTATTGGGCGGCCCGGGCCTGTATCGATTACGGCCGGCCCGACGCGGCCGTAAAGTTGCTGGAAAAGGCCCTTGACGCCACGGCGCAACAATTCAGCGAGACGGGCACGATCTGGGAATTTTACAACTCCCTCGGCGGCAGCCCGCTTGATGTGCAACGTAAGCCGCATACGGAGTACAATGTACCCTGCCGGGACTATCTGGGACACAATCCGCTTTTAGCCATGGCCCGTTTATATGATTCCATAAAAAAAGGGAATAGGGCTGAGTAGAGGCTGAAATCGTCAACCCGAATAATAAGAAGGAACGGTATCGGTAAGCTTTGTTGCTTTTTATGATTGGGAGGGGGGCAGCTGTGCGTCCGGGACCGGGCTTCCGCGCTTACGGCTTGGAGAATAGGCCCAAAACATCTATCTTGTATCAACCATGTAAACAAAGGAAAGGGTGATATATGCGCGCGCATAAGGGGAAAATGCGAATTCAATCGTATATGGCGGTTTTAGTTATGCTCCTCCCGTGGCCCTCTTTTTTGGCGGCCGGGGAAAGCGGGACGGTTAAGGTGAAGAAGGCTTTTGAGGGAATTACCTTTCAAAGGCCGCTGGATTTACAACAGCCCGCCGGAGGGGATGATATTTTTGTGGTGGAACAGGAGGGCCGGATTTACCGCGTTTCCAAAAAGGGAAACGCCTGGCAAAAAACACTTTTTATGGATTTGGGCGAGCGGGTGAGCCACAAGGGCAATGAAGAGGGCCTGCTGGGACTGGCCTTTCATCCCGGTTTTAAAGAGAACGGTTACTTTTTTTTAAATTACAGCGCCGCCGATCCCCGACGCACAAAGATTGTCCGCCTGAAGTATACAGGCGTTGACCCGGTGGATGCCGCCGGGGAAGAGCTTGTTTTGGAATTCGACCAGCCATACAGCAATCACAACGGCGGCCAGATTCTGTTTGGCCCGGACGGCTATTTGTACATTGCCGTGGGCGACGGAGGCTCGGGCGGCGATCCCAGGCGTCACGGCCAGAACCGGCGCACCCTGCTCGGCTCCATCCTGCGTATAGATGTTAACCGGCTGCCCTATGCCATTCCGCCGGATAATCCCTTTGCCGGCAATAAGTCTGGTTTCCGCGAGGAGATATTCGCCTACGGTTTGCGCAACCCCTGGCGTTTTAGTTTTCATCCGCAAACCGGCGCGCTTTGGGCCGCGGATGTCGGTCAGAACAAATACGAGGAGATTGATATCATCGTTAAGGGCGGAAATTATGGCTGGAATATCATGGAAGGCCTGCATTGCTTTTTACCCCCGTATGATTGCGGCAAAAAAGGATTGATTCTTCCTGTGTTCGAATATGACCACTCCGTCGGTCAGTCGATCACCGGAGGTTATTTTTACACGCGGGATGATATTCCGTCATTGAAGAATAAATATATCTATGGTGATTTCGTCGCCGGAAAGATCTGGGCCCTGGCCTATGATGGAAAAAAGGTAGTCTCAAACACCTTGATATCAAAGGAAGTACGCTTTATCGCCTCCTTTGGCCGGGATAATGCCGGAAATCTGTATGTACTTTCTTTTGATGGAAATATCTACCGGCTGGGGGCTTAAACGTTTTAGTTTGATTCGGAGCCGGTCGGTTGTTCGGGCTTAAGTTCAATCGCCTGGTCTTTCATGGAGCGCAGATATTCGAGGGCATGGAGCGGGTTGTACTTACTGTGCTCGCCAAAAGGGTTAAACTGAACGCCTACCAGTGTGGCCGCGCTGTCTTCGTTTTTATTCCAGCGCACGCGCCCTTTCAGCTCCAGCTTTTTACCGTCGGGGAACTTCATGCGTAACTCAACGGGTGTATTGTAGGCAATACTTTCCTGTAGTTCAAAAGCGACCCCGCTTTTGGAAAGGTTGACCACATTCAGAGCGTCGGAAGAGCCTTTGAAACGGGAAATACCCCGCCCCACTCTGTATTTTAGGGAGATTCCGGGGACGGCTATGCGTTTAAGGGTTCTTCTGTCTTTCATATCTTGCGCTGAGAGCATACAGACCTTTGTTGGTTAGGGCTTTAATAATAGCGTGTAATTTTATAAAAGTCTGTGAGCATTGTCAATTAAGACAAGTTGGTCATCAATAGAAGCTTCTCTGTGCTGAAAAGGGTTTCGGCCTCTTTAATTTTTTCCAGGCTGCCCATGTCCGCCCAGGAGTAACGGCTAAGATCATGGGCCATGATCCTTTCGGATTCCGCCAGCCTCAGATATTCGGGTATCACGGAAAAACATTTTTTATCGGTAAATTGTCCGATCAACGCCGGTGAAAGAATATGTATGCCGCAAAAGGCGTAAGGCCGGCGGGGCATGTTTTTACATGCCTCTACCCAAAGATGTTCGCCGGATTGAGTATTTTCCCAACCACAGAGGCGCATGTCCGTGTTGAACAGCAGATAACGCGTGGTTTTCCGTTGGTTTACCGCCAGGGTGGCGGCGGCCCTCTTTTTCCGGTGAAGGTCAAACAGCCCGGCCAGGGGAATAGTGCTGACAATATCGGCATTATGAACCAGCAGGGGAAAGTCGGGGTCAAATTCCGGTGCGGCCTTTTTTATGGCCCCGCCGGTATCCAGTAGGTTTTCCTCGTAAGAAAAGCGGATATCGAGATCGAAAGAGTTGCGTTGTTCCACAAAGCGTTTAATTTGCTCCGGATAATGGTGCAGGTTGATGACCAGCCGTTGAAAGCCTTCCTTTTTTAGGCGGAGGATCAGCCACTCCAGAAGCGGCCGGCCCCGGAAAGGGACAAGGGCCTTGGGCATGGAATCGGTTAAGGGGCGCAGCCTGCTGCCGACTCCCGCCGCCAAAATCAGAGCCTGCCTCATCAACCGCCCTTCATTTCCTGCTCACGGTGGCGCAGCCGGATATCGACGTCGTATTTTTCCTTTAAGTGGGCCGACAAGCGGTTGGCGCAATAGACGCTGCGATGCTGGCCGCCGGTGCAGCCGAAAGCCACCATCAGGTCGGTAAAGTTACGGCTACGATAGTTTTCAACAGCCTGATCAATGAGCGCGAAGGCGCTGCTGAGAAACTGAGCGACTTCTTTCTTGTCATCCAGAAATGCGATCACCTCGCGGTCGTTGCCGGTCAGGGTTTTGTATTGCTCATAACGGCCGGGGTTGGGCAGCGAACGGCAATCGAAAACAAAGCCGCCCCCATGTCCCTTTTCATCCCAGGGAATCCCCCGTTTATAGGAAAAGCTGTCTATGCGCACCGTTAGCTTTAATTGGGAATCGTTGAGGGTACGCAGGTAGCTGGAGCGTACCAGTTTGCTCCAGGCGTCGGTCAGGGCCGGGATTTCTATGGGCAGTTCCACCGTGTGCAAAAGCTGCTCCAGGTTGCGGATGGCATAGGGCACGCTCTTTAAAAAATGGGGCTTGCGTTCGTAAAATCCCCGGAAACCGTAGGCGCCAAGGGCCTGCATTATACGGATAAAGACAAATCCGTGATAATATTCCAGAAATTGTTCACGGTTAAATGAAATGTGCCTGTCCAGCTCAACGAGATAGACGTCGCGCAGATGTTCGCGCACCTGTTGCGGAATATCGGCCTTGGCGTCATAGAGCAGAGAGGCCAGGTCGTACTGTAAGGCTCCCTTGCGTCCGCCCTGATAGTCTATAAAATAGACGTCATCATTGTGCAGCATAATGTTGCGGGATTGAAAGTCGCGGTAGAGGAAATAATCCCGGGGGCTGGAAAGCAGAAAGTCGGTAAAGGTGACGAAGTCATTTTCCAGTTGCTGCTCGTCAAAGGGAATTTTGGCCAGCTTTAAAAAATAATATTTGAAATAGTTGAGGTCCCACATCATCGACTGGCGGTCGAAGCTGGCCCGGGGGTAACAAACGGAATAGTCCAGGTGGCCGGCGGCACGGATTTGGAAGTGCGGCAACTGCCGTACCACCTTTTCATAGGTGCGGACCAGCTCGTCGGAAAAACCCTCTTTTTCCCTGACGGCGCTTAGACGGTCGAATAAGGTGGTATCGCCCAGGTCTTCTTCCAGGTAAATATGGTTATCCAGTTCCTGTTCATAGATTTCAGGGACATTGAGCGCCTGCTTTTTAAATGTCTTTGAAAAGGAGAGGAAAGCAATATTTTCCTTGAGATCGGGGTTGTAGACGCCAATGGCCTTTTTGGTGGGTCCGGCTAAACGGAAATAACGACGATCCGAACCATGGGCCGGTAAGGGGGTTACGGACAAGGGCTTTTCCTGGGCCCAGCGAATAAAAAGCTGCTTTAATGCGTTTTGATAATTCATGAACAGAGTTGCCTTTTCTGGTGCATCGGGGTGTTGGTAATGTTGCCTGAACGCGGCTTCCACAAAGGAAGTTTGCGGCAACTTGCGGCAATTTATCGTATTTTTGGCAGTTAGTCAAAAAGTGAAAAGTCGTTTTATTAATATTTAGTTCCCGGTGGAACCGACGAGCATAAAAAAGCAAAAAAACATAAGTATGCCATGAAACCTGAAAAAAAAACACCCGGAGACAGCTATTCCATTCGTAGAATTGCGGAACTGGCATTCCTCTATTTTCTTTTTGGTTATCTCTCTCTGGCTTTTTCATCCCAACCGGGCATTACGCCTGTCTGGCCGCCCTCCGGTATCGCCCTGGCCTATGTGCTGCTTTTTGGCTGGCGGGTATGGCCTGGCATAGTTCTCGGCATGGCACTTTTGGGCTATACACAAAATTTTTCTCCTTATGGAGTGACCTTCATCAGCGTTTTGAATACTCTGGAGGCTCTTTTTGGCAGTTGGCTGCTTGGGCGCTTAAAAACAAAAAGCGATTGCCTCTCTTCGGTTGTCGATGTGCGCCGGTTTATCATTACTTCAATGATTGTTCCCATACCCACGGCGATTATTGGCAGTTCTTTTTTTGGTTTTATGGGATTGCGGGCCTGGTCACTCATTCCGGAAGCTACCGTTCTTTGGTGGCTGGGCAATATGATAGGCATTCTGGTATTTGTCCCCATATTAATTGTTTGGAGCCAGATTGGCCATATTCGAATCAACCTTAAAGAGAGTCTTTTGTTTTTTGTTTTTTTACTGTTAAATCTTTTTGTGTTTGTTCATGGCTCACATATAGCCGATCAGGCCACTATTTTAATTTATATCCCGTTGACCATATCGATTTGGCTGGCCATTCGCTGGCGCCTGCCCGGCGCCACATTTGCCAATGGCGTGGTTGTGGTTTTTGCCGCCTATGCCAGCTATTCGGGCACGGGGCCCTTTGGCACGGAAGAGTCTTTCTGGGCTATTTTCATGCATGTCTCCTTTTTGGCCGTTCTTGCCAGTTCCACTCTGATTGCCGCCGTTTTAATGAACGAAAATGACCGTCATCGCAAGGCGTTGCAGGAGCGCGAGGAACGTCTGCGCCTGGCCCTTGAAGGCGCCTCCATGGGCTCCTGGGATTTAAGCGTGCCGGACGGTATTATTCAAATTGATAAAATAACCGCTGACATCATCGAATTGGAAAATCCCGAGGATATTCCCTTTGAGGATTTTGTCGGGAGGGTTCATCCGGATGAGAGGGAAAAAGTGTTACACGTTTTCGACGGTCATCAAAATAAAGAGTTGCCGGAACTGGATGTGGAGTTTCGCCTGCGAACAGAGACGGGCAGATGGAAATGGGTTTTGGATAAGGGAAAGGTTTTTGAATGGGACGGGGCGGGTCGCCCCTTGCGCATTGTGGGCACGCTTCAGGATATATCCCGCCATAAGGAGCTGATGCAAAGACTAAGTGAAAGCGAGAACCTGGCCCGGGCGCTCTTTGACAAATCGCCCATCGGTATTGAAATCGTCAACGCCGAAGGAAATATTACCTATGCCAACGATGCGATTGTGAATATTTTTAAGGTAAGAAATAAAGAATCGGCCCTGGAAAACTACAACCTTTTTAAAGACCCTTCCTTTACGCCGGAAAATGTGGAACGCCTGCGTGCCGGGGAAACCTTTACTCTTTCCTTTTGGTATGGGCGGAAAGCGGTAGGCGCGCACAATATGTTTCAATCGGATTTGGAAAAGGCCCGCTTTCTTAAAGCCGTATACACGCCGTTGCAGCTTAAAAAAGGCGAGGAGCGTTTTCTGGCCATGTTTATGGATGAAACCAAATCCAAACAGGCCGAAAACCTTTTGCGTGAAAGCCGTTTGCGACTGACCACCCTGATAAATGCCACTCCGGACATCATCTGTTTTAAGGATGGCCAGGGGCGTTGGCTGGAAGCCAATAAGGCGGATATAGAACTGTTTCAACTGGAGGGCGTGGACTACAAGGGAAAGAAAGACAGTGAGTTGGCGCCCTACAGCCCCTTTTATTATGACGCTTTTATGGCTTGTGAGGAGAGTGATGAGGCCGCCTGGCAAAAGGGAACCATTACCAGGGGAGAAGAAGTGATCCCACGCCCGGAAGGTCCGTCAAAG
This sequence comes from Calditrichia bacterium, assembly GCA_027006055.1. Classification (GTDB taxonomy): domain Bacteria; phylum Calditrichota; class Calditrichia; order Calditrichales; family J004; genus J004. The sequence goes on from JALTKX010000237.1 coordinate 7,817, forward strand.
GTGTATGACGTTTTGAAAATCCCCCTCTTTGACGATGACGGGTCGCGGAAGGCTCTTATCGTATTGGGACGGGATATTACCGAACTGAAAGAGACGGAGAAGAAGCTGCGGCAGGTGCAAAAAATGGAAGCCATCGGTACGCTGGCCGGAGGCATTGCCCATGATTTTAATAATATCCTTACGCCTATTTTCGTCTATCTGGAACTGGCCATGCTGGAAGGCGGGGGCAGTGAAAAACTCGGCCGTTATCTGGGGAACATACAGGGCGGGGTGGAAAAAGCCCGCGATCTTGTAAAGCAGATTCTTTATGTGGGCCGGCAAAGTGAACAGCGCAAGGGGGCGGTACATCTTTCACAAATCGTTGAGGAAGCCCTGAAGCTGATCCGAGCCTCCTTTCCCAGCAACATTGTAATTGAGACCGACCTCGAAACCAAGAATGATCTCATATTTGCAGACAGCACGCAGATTCATCAGGTGATCATGAACCTGGCCACCAATGCCCTGCACGCCATGGAAACGCGTGAAAACGGTCGATTAATCATTAGCTTAAAGGTGCGGGAAATAAAAGGGCGCCGGGCGCGGGAGTTGCATCTTGTTGGCGGCTCTTATTGTCATCTCCGGTTTAAGGATAACGGGCCCGGTATTCCCCCTGAAATACAGGAGCGTATTTTTGAACCTTTCTTTACCACAAAAAAAGTGGGTAAGGGCAGCGGCCTTGGTCTTTCGATTGTTCACGGTATTCTTCAGGAGCATGACGGGGCGATACATATTGACAGCGACGGCAAAAGTTATACCGCCATAGATATCTTTTTACCGCTAAAACAGGATGAAGACGACCGGTTACATGAGGATAATAACAATGATATCGTTATGGGGAAAGGGCAACATATTTGCTATGTGGATGATAAAAAGGCTATCTGTGAAATGGGCAAGAATGTGTTGGAGTATATCGGATACCGGGTTACAACTTTTGAGGATGCCCGGCAGGCGCTGCACTCTTTTGAACAGGGCGTTGCCTATGATCTTTTGCTAACGGATCAAAGCATGCCGGAGCTTAGCGGTCTTGAGCTAATAAAGGCGGTGCGTAAAAAACATCCGCAACTCCCCGCCATTCTGATGACGGGCTATAGCAATGAAAAAGAACGCATAGAAAAGGAACGGAAGGAATTATCGGCCTTTATACAAAAACCCTTTCAGATTCCCGAACTCAGTGTAACCCTTGCCCGGGTGTTGGATATACAAAAATAACTATTTAAGGTCGTCCAGGATTTTCCTTCCTCTGTCCCGGGCCTTGTTCCAGAGATAGTTTTTCAGCCTGTCCGCGGGAAGAATATATTTTTCCTTGTCATAGCCCTGCCGTTCCAGATATTCAAGAATCAGCCTGTCCATGGCCCCGGAATCGGGAAAGCCCGGTCCGAAGTACTCCTTCCAGTTCATGACAGGCATAAACTTTTCACTGCCGTATTTTTCTTTTATCTTCAATCTCAGTTCTTGGGGCAATCTGCGCTCGGCCATGTCAAAGCCGAGGTAATAGGCCAGGGCCCTGTGGGAATAATCTTCAATAAGCGCTTCCAACTGTTGCATTGTGTTCATAATCCGCCTTTTACTTGTCTTAGTCTATTGCATGTTTTCGACCAATTTTTTAACAACTGAGAGTTCACTTTGGAAAAATCATCGACTGTTTCATTGCCTTATGTCAAATGAATTAAAATATGAGGCTTAATTCCGTTCCCGCAACAATACAGCCTCCCCGCATTGCTAAAATGCGTTTAATCTATTATCTTCTGTGCTTATTTCATACTCTTATCCATGGATGTAGCTGTGTCCTTTTTAAAACGTTTGCTGGAGCAAGCATCAAACACCCTCAATGCCTGGCTGGATCGCGCCAAGCTGACCGAACACACCTTTGTGATCGTGGTGGCGGTCATCATCGGTCTGTTGGGCGGCTATGGCGCCGTGGTCATTCAGTTTGCCATAAAAATGTTTAAAAGCCTGCTGTGGCAGGGGAATATCTCCCTGGAAGCCATCAGCGCCATTCCCTGGTATTGGAAAATTGCCATTCCCACGGCAGGGGGAATCGTAGTGGGGCTGATTATCCGCTTTGTGGCGCAGGAAGCCAAGGGACACGGGGTGCCGGAAGTGATGGAGGCCATCGCCCTGAAAAACGGCGTCATCCGCCCTCGGGTGGTTATCGCCAAACTTTTTGCCAGCGCCTTTTACATCGCCTCCGGCGGTTCGGTGGGCCGGGAAGGGCCGGTAATTCAGATCGGTTCCGCCGTGGGGTCGACCATCGGTCAGTTTTTAAAGGAGAATCCCAAGCGCATGCGTACCTTTGTGGCCTGCGGGGCCGCATCCGGTATTGCCGCCGCCTTTAACGCCCCCGTGGCCGGCGCGCTGTTTGCCGTGGAGATCATCCTGGGGGATTTTGCCGTGGCCCAGTTCAGCCCCATCGTTATCTCCTCGGTGATGGCTACCGTGGTTTCCCGCCACTTTTTGGGCGACTTCCCCGCCTTTGTGGTACCGGCTTACAGCGTGGTTTCTCCCTTTGAGCTGATCAACTACGTTGTGTTGGGTTTCCTGACCGGCTTTGTGGCCGTGGCCTTTATCAAAACTCTTTATGCCTCGGAAGATTTCTTTGACCGCCTGAAAATGCCCGACTATGTTAAAGGGGCCATCGGCGGTATCGCCATCGGTCTGATCGGTATCTTTTTCCCGGAAATATTCGGCGTGGGCTATGAATCCATGGACAGCGCCATGGCCGGCGATATCGTCTGGAAATTTGCCCTGGCCCTGGTGGCCCTGAAGATTATCGGTACCTCCATCAGTCTGGGCTCCGGCGGCTCCGGCGGCATTTTCGCCCCATCCCTGTTTCTCGGGGCCATGACCGGCGCCTTCTTCGGCGGAGTGATGCATCAGTTTTTCCCGACTTGGACGGCCGATCCCGGCGCCTACGCCCTGGTTGCCATGGGCGGCGTGGTGGGCGCCGCCACCCACGGCCCCATCGCCGCCATCCTGATCATTTTTGAACTAACCACCGAGTATCAGATCATCCTGCCGCTGATGATCACCACCATCATTGCCACCCTGCTGGCCTCGCGCCTGCAAAAGGAGTCGATCTATACCCTTAAGCTGGTGCGCAAGGGCATCAATATCTTTGCCGGACGGGAGATGAACGTGTTGCGCTCGCTCAAGGTTTCCGACGTGGTGAAACAGTCCATCGAGGTGATGGAGGAAAACAGCCGCTTTACCGACGTGCTGGAACGGATGGTCAACGCCAATAACAACAACATCTATGTGACCAACCACGAGGGTGAATTGACCGGCTATATCTCTATTCATGAGATACGTCAGTCCCTGTTGGATTTTGAGGATGTGAAAGAGCTGTTGATCGCCGCCGACGTGCTTAACCCCAAGCTGGTGATTATAGACGAGAATGACAATCTCGATTATGTGATGAAGCAGTTCGGCCGGCATGAGATGGAAGAGCTGCCCGTTGTGTCGCGGATAAACGGCAGGCAACAGATTGTGGGCGTTATCCGCCAGCGGGATGTGATCGAGGCCTATAACCACCAGGTTTTCCTGCGCGATATGTCCGGCGAGGTGGGCCAGAGTTTTGCCAGCCTGAAAAAGATGAAGGTGGTACATGTGGTGGATCAATACCATTTCAGCGAGATTGAACCGCCGGGAATTTTTATCAATAAGACCCTGAGGGAACTGGAACTGCGCAATCGGTTTAACCTGGAACTGCTGCTGATACGGCGTCAGAAAA
>JALTKX010000238.1 GCA_027006055.1 Calditrichia bacterium
TGCCGGGCGGGGTTGGTGTACACATGGGCGTCCCGTACCGGATTGCCGTTGGCATCGGCCACAACGCCATAAACAAGCGTTTTGGCCGGCGTAAGCGGTTCCCCCGCCGGGGATGATGTTATGACGATAAGGAGACCGAGCAGAAAGAGGGGGCTGAAGCTCATCTGATTTTCATTTTTAGGTTGTACAATTTTTGCGTCAACGAATGTACGGAGAAAAAGTTTTTTAAAATAGTGATTTTGCGGCCTTTTGAAGGAGGAGCCGGGCGGGAAGGGCGCCGGGGAACCTTTTTCCGGAAAAATATGCGGATAAAAAAGGATGGCGGCTAAAAGTAATGCGGGAGAAAATGTGACCGAAAACTCTCTCTTTAAAAGCATTTTACCGGTTTGCTTTGCTTGTGCGATCTGTGTAAATTTTTCAGATGGTATAGGAAACATATCCACGGCAACGTGGGCTTTTATAAACTAAAAGGAGAAACGTCATGTTAAACAAAATTGCCGTTATCGGCGGGGGTAATATCGGAGGAGTTGTCGTTCAGGAAGCCGTATCGCGCCGGTTGGCCCGCAACGTGGCCCTGGTGGATGTGAAACCGCCGGAATTTGCCAAGGGCAAGTGTCTGGATATTGCCGAGGGCACCCCGGTGATCAGCGCCGATATCAATGTGGAAGGTTCCAGGGAGTACGATGTTATCGAAGGGGCGGACATTGTCATCAATACCGCCGGCGTGCCGCGTACTACCCGGCCCGATGGCACCATGCCCACCCGCGAGGAGCTTTTGGGTACCAACCTGAAGATCACTGATTTTGTCAGTGAAGGTATCGCCAGGTTTGCGCCGGACGCCATGGTCATCTCCATCGCCAATCCGCTGGATGCCATCGTCTACCGCCTGCATATGAATCTGAAAAAAGACCGCTCCCGCCTGATCGGCATGGCCGGCGTATTGGATTCGGCCCGCTATCGTCTTTTTATCGCCCAGGAAGCGGGCGTTTCCGTGGATAATGTTCAGGCCATGGTTTTGGGCGGGCACGGCGACAGCATGATCCCCATCCGTTCCGCCTGCCGCATTGCCGGCATGCCTGTGGAGCAGTTTGTGGCCCCGGAAAAACTGGATGCCCTGGAGGCCCGTACCCGCAAGGCCGGCGGCGAAGTGGTTAAACTTCTCGGCGTTGGTTCCGCTTTTGTCTCTCCGGCCTGGAGCGCCCTGGAAATGGCCGAGGCCATCGCTTATGACAAAAAGAAGATTATGCCTGTCAGTACCCTGCTTAAGGGAGAGTATGGCGTAAACGGCCTGTTTGTGGGCGTGCCCGCGTTGCTGGGTAAAAACGGCATGGAAAAGGTGATTGAAATGGACCTGACCGAAAAGGAAAAAGAGCTGTTTAAGAAATCCGTGGCCTCGGTTCAAAAAACAGCCGATGAAGTGATTGCCATGACCCAAAAATAAATTATATCCAGGCTTGTCTCTTAAACCTCCCGGTGGCCAAATCGGGAGGTTTTTTTTATTTACTTCAGTTTCCTGTCAGGAACCCCGAAAATACTTTTTTCATAAAATTGACACAGCGCAAAGACTTCCCGGTGGGGAAGGGCTTAGCTTGCCGCTGCAATGATTGACCATGTTTCACGCAAAAAGGAGATTATACCATGCGTAAATGGATGTTTATTTTTTTAGCTTTTGTACTGGCCGTTTCCTGCCAGGATAATGCCACCAGCAGTAAAGATGATAAAGAACTTGAAGTTGACGCCAGCTTACAGGATCAGGTGGCCCTGGGGTATCAGGTAAACCAGTATGTCTCCACCGGAGATGAAATCGAACAAATGACTTCCGGCTTCAGTGATCCCACTCCCAACACCGGAATGGGATTCGTCCAGGATCAACAGGGCCGCATAGGACAGACTATGGCCGCCTATAACCAGATCCGTCCTACCCTTTCCATGCCGAACCGCCTTTTTAAGGTTCAGGGAGAGGTGGAGATTTTTAAGACCGATACGACCAATGAATTCGGTGATAAGGTACGCACGGCCCTTCTGGTTGATGTGGTGGAGGGCACCATGCGTTTTTACATAGTAACCTATGAATTTGCCGAGCGTACTTTCCAGGGACGTAATTTCCAGACCAATATGGTTTACGACTCCACGGAAATAAAATTTGTTTTCACCGGTGAGGATTTCGAAAACGTGGAGCCGACCCAGTTTTATGCTTTACAGCGTTTTAAAGAGGATTTTGCCCTGCAATCGGTGGAAACCGTGCTGGATATCACCTCCTTTGTCAACGAAGAGGTTACGGCCTTTACCAGCAAAACCCTTTCCATCTATGGCGGCGATTCCCGTCTGGACAGCACCGTGGTCACCGCCAACTTCCAGGTGAACGGTACATCCACATTAACTCAGACATTCTATTTCAAGGATGGTACAAGCCGTTCCAATACCGTTACGTTCAACACGGACAATACCGGCAGCTTTACCCGTACCCTGCGCAACGGGGTGACGGTCTCCGGTTCCTTTGATCAGGTTGAGGATGACGGCGTCGGTTCCTATGAGGCCACCTGGACTTTTCCGGCCGGTAATTATCTGAAAAGTATTTTCCGAACGGCGGCGGTAACGGCCGACACCCTGGCCGGTCTGTTCAATGCCAATTTTTTTGAGAAAATCACTTTTGCCACCAATGAAATCGATTCCAGCCGCATCATCATTGCCAAGGATTTCTTTCAGGGGGTGGCCACCTATGACATTACCCGCCGCAATGGCGCCCATGGCAAGCTGACGGTGCAGGAGTTGGATGAGGTGTCCATCATGACCGGCTACTGGGTTACCTATGACAGTTTCTATGTTGATATTCGCGCTGAATATTATTCCGATCGTTCCGCTTATCTGACCTATTCGGTGTATGAAAATCAGGCCGCTTTTGAGGCCGGAGAGGATCCTCTGGTCGTCGCCGAATACAATTTCGACCCCGATGGCGGCGCTACGGGAACGGTAACTTCCGCTGGAAAAACCTATGAAGTTGAACTGGATGAAACCGGTGTGGGCAGTATGCTGCTTAACGGGGCCCGCAAAGCGATCAATATGTATCGCTAAAATCCGCTAAGAAAAAATCTGTCAAAACCCCGTTCCGTTGTGGAGCGGGGTTTTTTGTATTACAGGGGGAGGATGCGGCCTCTTCCACACTATCTTTCGGGCGCATTGCCGCCTGCAGTCGTTCAACGGTGATGGGCTTCCCATAACAATATGGCCTTTTTACGGGCGCTGCCCCAATGGTAGTTGCCAAAAATACCCATGCGCTGAATCACCCGGTGGCAGGGGATCAGAAAGCTGACGGGATTGGCGCCCACGGCGCTGCCCACGGCCCGCCCCGCGCCAGGCTTGCCAATGACCCTGGCCAGATCGCCATAGCTGCATACCGCCCCTTCCGGGATGCGCATCAGCGCTTCCCATACCTTAATCTGGAAATTGGTGCCCTTAAGAAAAAGCGGTAGGCGCGGCATCGCATCTTCTCGTAAAAAGATGGCGCGGTAATAGGGCAAAATATAAGCCCGGGATTCGCTAAAAGAGGCATAGGGGAAACGGCTCCGCATATCGTCATGCACGCTACCGTTTTCACTGTTAAAAAAGCCCATAAAGCACAGCCCACGCTCACCGGCGGCCATTAACACCCGGCCAAAAGGGGTGGGAAAGTCGGCATGGTAGAGGGAAAGCCCCCGACCCAGTTTTTTATACTCGCCCGGGGTTACGGCATCCACGGCGATAAAAAGATCGTGCAGGCGAGCCGGGCCGGAAAGTCCGCTGCCCCAGGCCGCCTCAAGCACGGAGCGGGATTCCCTGAGCAGGGCCCGGGCATTGCCAATGGTTAAAAACTGTAAAAAACGCTTGGGACTGATCCCCACCCATTCCTTAAAGGTTCTTTGCAGGTGAAAGGGACTTATGCCCAGATGGGCGGCGATCTCTTCCAGCGAGGGCTGATGCCGTTGCCGCTGCTCTATGAATATCAGGGCCTGTTCTATAAGTCGATAGGTGTCCATAGTTTTCTTTTTAGCTTAAAGATAAGGCCTGCCGGCGGGGCCGGCCACCCGATTCTTGCTGTTTAGGGCATTTTTACGGCGGGAGCGGATTTTAGGCCCCGTTTTAGACGATAACGTATTTTGTCCGGAAAGATAAGTATAAGATAATTTTTATCACTGTCGTCAATTTTCATCTCTTTCAGCCGGCCGGCAATGGCTTGGGGCGGAGATATCAGAATCAGCGCGCTGGCGTCACCGATTTTGTTGATCCGGCAGCTAATGGAATCCGTGCCAACCGCTATGTTGGCGTCGTCCCGTGAAAAAACATGATATAGGGCCCCGCTTGTGGCGGTAATCATCATGCTTTTTTGAACCACCGGCAGCGAGGGCGGATGGGGCTGATCATCATTAAGGCCCGCCCCGCCTGGCGGAGCAGACTCCACATTGAGGATGGAAAGAGCCCCCTCCCGACCCTCGCCCCGGCCGTTTTCAGGCAAGGTAGTGAAGGGGTGGACGTCTTCCGCTAGGCCTCGCTGCTTTTGCGCGGGCGGAGCGGATTGCTTCAGGGTCGCTGCCACCTGTTCCCTTATGGATTCGCTTCCGGGTTTTGTCCCGGAACCGTAGACCGCGCTTTTTTCCGAGGCCGGAGGAGGGGACAGCACAGGGGCACTTTCCCCTGCTCTTATCTCCTTGGTGGTTTCCCGGGTCAAGGCGGGCGTGGACGACCGCTTGCGCCGGACCGGCTCCCGTTGCCCCGCGGCCTCTGCCTCAGGTTCCTTGCGGGCGCTTTTGTCAGCGGCCGGGGAAGGGGGCAGCTTTGCCGGGCCGTTCTCCGGCTCGGCCTCTTCGATGGCCATCCGTGGCGCGGGGGCGTTTGCGGGCCGCGGGCCGAAATCATTGTAATAAAAAAGAGCGGGAAGCAGCACGATAAAAAAGAGGATCGCCGCCGCCCGGTACCAGGCGATATAGGGCGAATTGTGGTGTTTGATGCGCTCAACCTGTTGCCGTATCTCCTCTTTCATCGCACGGGCGGCGCTTTCTTCCACCGCCGCGATGATTTCCGCCCATTGCCGCTGCTCCTCGCTGGCCGATGGATTCTCTTTCAGATAGCGTTCATATTCCTTCAGGGCCTGCCCGTTCAGCCTGCCCAGTAAAAAACGTTCATGCCATTCCGCGGCATTGTCTTTATCTATGGGCATGGCTTATTCCGGATTTGAGTTCCTGCAAACATTGATATTTTTTGGCCTTTACCGTGTTGCTGTTGGCAAAGCCCAGCAATTGGGCGATTTCGTTCATCGATCTTTTCTCAAAATAAAAAAAATATAAAATGTCCCTGCAAGGCTTTTTCAATTTTTCCAGAGCCTTGCGTAAGCCGCTCTCCTTTTCCCGGCGAATTACGCCGGTCAGGGCGTCTTCCTTGCTGTCCGCCATCAGTGCCATATTCGCTTCCGGCTCCGCCTGTCTTTTTTTACGGCGGCTTTCGTTAAACCACAGATTTTTGGCCACGGAAAAAAGGTAGGTGCCGGTTTTGGCCCGCGGCTCATAGCCGCCGGAGGTCACATTGCGCCAAAAAACGATAATGGCTTCCTGCAGGATATCCTCCGCGTCCATGGCGTTGCCGCCGTGGCTTTGAACAAAGCGGGTAATCGTCTTTTCGTTGTTCAGATAAAGCTCGCCCAGAACCGTGCGGTCGTTTGCCTTAATACGGCGGATGATCTCCTTATCCGATAGCAGAAAGCGCTGTAGCATTTACCTTTTTCATCTTTATGTCATTAATGGGGAAATAGTAAACGCATTTTAAGCGAATAGGGCCATTTTATCAACCAAATTCAGGAGGCGTCATGAAAATTTCCTTTATCCTTGTAAACCTGCTGCTCACCGCCGCTCTTTTTGCCCAGGGCCGGATTGTTTTGCCACCGCCGGAAGAACCCCGTTTACCGGAGCTCCCGGAACCGCTGAAACCCGTGGTGCTGGAGGAACTGAGCGCCGATATCAATATCCGCGATCACGTGGCGCGCGTGCGGCTGGAACAAACCTTTTATAATCCCAACCGTCAAAATGTGGAAGGAACCTATCTTTACAGCTTTGACAGGGACGCCCGCCCCGGGAAATTCTTTTTATACATCAATGGTAAAAAGACGGCCGGCGAGCTTTTGGGCGCGGGCAAGGCACGTAACATTTACGAGGATATCGTGCGGCGGATGAAGGACCCGGCCTTACTGGAGTTTAGCGGGCAGGGGTTGTTCCGGGCGCGGATTTTTCCCTTTAATGGCCGGGACAGGCGTAAAATAGAACTGCACTACGATCAGACTTTAAGGGAAACACAGGGGCTTTATAAATTGCAGCTGCCCATCCGCCAAAGCGCGCAGGGGCGTATAGAGTCTTATTCCGTGCTTATAAACCTGCAAACCCGGGGGCGGCTGGGAACGGTTTATTCGCCGACCCATGACATTGCCCTGAAAAAGATAGATGAGCACCGGGTGGAAATCCGTTTAGAGAAGAAGCAGATAGGCGGCGATCAAAACTTTATAGTCTACTATTCCGAAACCGGCGGCGATATCGACGGACGTCTGCTCAGCTTTCGCCCGCGAAGCGATCGCGACGGCTATTTTATGCTTTTTATAAAACCCCGCTTTCCTGAAATGGAAAAAGCGGCCCTGCCCAAGGATGTGGTGTTTGTGGTGGACGCTTCGGGCAGCATGGGCGGACGAAAGATACAACAGGCCCGCAGGGCTCTGCGCTATTGTGTTTCCCAACTGAATCCCGGGGATCGTTTTGATATTATCCGCTTTTCCGGCGCGACCAGCCGCTTTGGCGGCCGCCTGACGGAGGTGGGAGCGCGCCAAAAGGAGGACGCTTTCTATTTTATCGATAATATCCGTTCGGCGGGAGGCACCAATATCCACCTGGCGCTACGAGAGGCGCTGGACATTCTGAACGTACCGGGAAAAGGGCGCGCCAAAAGCATCATTATGCTCACCGACGGCCTGCCCACCGAGGGCCTTACCGATGTACGGCGCATTGTGGAATCCCTGAATCTGAACGCGCATAACGACGTCCGCCTTTTTAGTTTTGGCGTTGGCTTTGACGTTAACACCTATCTGTTGGATCGTCTGGCGGAGGAGAGCGCCGGTCGCACGGAATATGTTTTACCCGGCGAAAGCATCGAGGCGCCGGTTTCCCAACTGTTTGCCTCCATCTCCTCGCCGCAGCTTAGCGATGTTACACTGAACTTCGGAAGGATGGGGGTGGATGATGTTTATCCCGCAAAGATAAGCGCCCTGTATGAAGACCGCGCCATCATCGTGACGGGCCGCTACCGGAAAGGGGGAACGATGCCCCTGGAGATTAGCGGCATGCGTTTTGGAAAGCGGATAAGCTACAAATACAAGCTGGAGTTACTGGAGCGGAATCGTGAAAATGACTTTATTGCCGGGATGTGGGCCGGGCGGAAGGTAAATCATCTGTTAAACCGCATTCGTTTTGAAGGGGAAAACCCGGAATGGGTAGCCACCATAAAGGAACTGGGGCGCGTCTATGGTCTGGTTACGCCGTATACCTCCTATCTGGTACGGGAGGAGAAGGAGACGCTCCTGGAAGTTTCGCGGCGACGCCCGGCCATGCGTGTTTTGCAACATAAGCTGGCCCTGGAAGATGAAATAAGCGGAGAGGTAATGGATATGCTGGCGGCGCCCGCCATGAGCGCGTCCGGTTCCCATGGCGGCATGGCGGTAAAAACAAGCATGGCGCGTAAAAAGATGCTGGGAACGACCGGCCGCGGCCGGAGCATGCTGGTCACCCGCCGTTACATCCGCGGCCGCCCCTTTGCCCTGCGCGGGGTGGAGTGGGTAGAGGAGGGGCTGCCGGAGAAGGCATCCTACACAAAAATAACTTTTAACAGCCCCGGATATTGGTCCTTATATCGATCCGCTCCGGAAGTGCGTTACTTTTTAGCCCTGGGCAAAAACATTACATTTGAATGGCAGGGGCGGTATTACCGTATTGCGGAATAAATAATCTAATTTGAGGCAAAGGAGTCCAGCGTGGTCTCGGACTCCTTTTGTTCTTCCAGTTCGCGAAGGCGGTTGTAGGTTTTGTTGAAAACGGTATATTTTTGAACCAACTCATTTTCGGCCTGATATTTGATCTCTTCGTAGGAGTCCAGTTTGCCGATAATGGCGCTGAAGCCCATATTGTTTACCAGAGAGGGGATGGAGGAGAGGATATCCTCGGAAACGGCCGGGCCTTTTTTAAACAGGCGATCCACGCGCGTGCGAAACAGGGCCCGTTTAAAGCTTTTATTCCATCCGGTAAAAAAATCGGCGGCCATGCCGCCCAGGTAGGCCAGCTCTATAATTTGCAACACATCCTTGGGCAGGGATTTTTTGTAGGCCAGCTTAATATTATACTGGTAGCGGATGGCCATAATGGTTTTACGGGGCAACCGCCAGCGTTCGGCCACAATTTGCCCGGCCTGGGCGTTGGTGATTTGTAAAAAACGCTTTTCCACAAAGGGCAGTTCAATGCCGCTGGCCCGGGATTCCCGCAGCACCTTGATGTATTCCGTTCCCATATAGCGCAGATAGATATAGCTGCCGATGTTTTGCAGCAGGGCGGCCAGAAAGGCTTCCGACTTATCCACGCGGCCCACAAATTCCGCTATCAGTGAGGCGGTAATGGCGGCACAGAGGGATCGCCGGAAAAGCTGGCTGTATTCCTCCTTTTGCGTTCCCGGGAAAATATCCATCATGGAAACGGTTGCCGCGATATCGCGCAGGGTTTTCAGGCCCAGGAACGATACGGCCTGGTTAATGTTGGAAATGGGCTTTTGAAAATTGTAATAGGTGGAATTAACCATTTTCAGGATGCGTGTGCTTAGGGACGGGTCCTTGGAAATCAGCTCCGATATGGTGCTCAGGGCCACGTCGTCGCGATTGACCAGTTGGAACAACTGGATAAGCACGTGGGGTAATGCGGGAAAATCCTCCGCCTGTTCTATAATTTCAACAATATTCTTGTTCATAATCTTCTGTTGTTATGTTGTATATAAATTTCGATTTAACAGTCATTTACTTTATTTTTAATTCCGTTTGGGTTAGTTCCGGTACAGAAAACCCTGCCAGACGGGCGCCATCCCGTTTGACAGAAGGGTTGGGCCCGTAAATGGCGGCGCGGAGCCGGAATGTAATGGAAGTATCCTGTATACAATGGAATTTTTTTGATATGCTTATAGAAGTCGTGTTGTTTTTTTGTGGTTTGGGTCTGTTGTATGTGGGCGCGGAGTTATTGGTCGGTTCCGCCTCGCGCATAGCCCTTTTGTTAAAGGTGGCCCCGATTGTGGTCGGTTTAACCGTTGTGGCCTTCGGTACCTCTTCTCCGGAGTTTCTGGTTAGTTTTATCGCCGCCGTCCGTGGGCAAATAGACGTCTCCGTGGGCAATATTGTCGGCAGTAATATCGCCAATATCGGCTTGGTACTGGCCTTTTCAACCCTGCTGCGCCCCATCCGGCGGATAAAGGCCAACATAAGGGAAGAGCTTATCTGGGTGTTGGCCGCCACGTTATTGTTTTGGTTTTTTGCCTGGGACAACGTCTTTGTCTGGTACGAAGGGGCCGTCATGACGCTGGGCATTTTTTTATTTACGGGGATATTGATTCGCCAAAGTATCCGGGATCGTAATCTTTCCTTGGAGGATGTGCCGCCGGTGGAAACCCGCTGGCACTGGCTGGACCGGCAAACAAAGGTCATGAAGATGATACTGTTTTCGGTCGGCGTTGTGGCCGGCATTACCGTTCTGGCCTGGGGTTCCCGGCTGACCATTGATTCGGCCGTCAGTATTGCCCGGCATCTGGGCGTGAGCCAAATTGTTATTGGGCTAACCATGGTGGCCTTTGGCACATCGCTGCCGGAACTGGCTACCGGTATTATAAGCGTGGCAAAGAAGGAAAACGAAATACTGGTGGGCAATGTTATCGGCAGCAATTTGTTTAACATTCTCGGCGTGGCCGGACCGATAGCCCTGTTCTTTAAAATTCCCGTCAGGGAACATGCCCTGGTTTTTGATTTTCCGGTGATGATGGTTTTTACCGTCCTGCTTTTTATCGCCTTGTGGGTCTATAAAAGTCTTAACCGGTTGTTCGGTTTTCTCTTTTTTGCCGCGTATATCTTCTATATCCTGTATACAATCTGGGCAGGGTAGGGAACAATCCGCGGGGCCGAGCGCGTTCTACACATTTAAACACGAGGATAGCGGTATGATTATTAAGTTTTCTCCCAAAATAAAAAGTTCGGAAATAACCGCGGAAAAGGATTATGTCCATCGCCGTTCCTTTTTAAAGTATTCCGCGCTTACGCTGGCTTCGGCGGGTTTAAAGCCCTTGCTGGCCGAAAGCGATAAAAACGAGCGCGATCGCCGGCCTGCATTAAAATATCAAAAAAACAAGCGTTACAGCACAACGGAAAAACAAAACTCCTGGTCTGATATCACAGGCTACAATAATTTTTATGAATTCGGCACGGATAAAAGCGATCCGAAGAGAAATGCCCGTGATTTTAAGGCCCGCCCCTGGAAAGTGCGCATGGATGGTCTTTGTCAAAAGCCGGGCGACTATGACGTGGATGATCTGATACGGGAAAGCGAACTGGAAGAACGCATTTATCGTCTGCGCTGCGTGGAGGCCTGGTCCATGGTTATTCCCTGGCTGGGGATTCCCCTGCATAAGTTGATCAAAAAAGCCGTCCCGGATTCAAAGGCCCGCTTTGTGGAGTTTACAACGCTATACGATCCGGGGCGCATGCCGGGGCAACGCAGCGGCATTCTGGACTGGCCCTATCGGGAAGGCCTGCGCATGGATGAGGCGCTGCATCCCTTAACCCTTATGGCCGTGGGACTTTACGGAAAGGTTCTGCCCAACCAGAACGGCGCACCGATCCGCCTGGTTGTGCCCTGGAAGTACGGGTTTAAAAGCATTAAATCCGTTGTCCGCATCCGTTTTGTGGAAAAAATGCCTTTGAATACCTGGCAGCAACTGGCTCCGCATGAATATGGCTTTTATGCCAATGTCAACCCCAATGTGGATCATCCCCGCTGGAGTCAGAAAAGGGAAAGACGCATCGGTTCCTTTTTTAAGATAGAGACGGAAATGTTTAATGGCTACGCCGACGAAGTGGGCGGTATGTACGCCTCCCTTGATTTAAGGAAATGGTACTAAATCTTCAGCGGCCGTCCCTTAAAGGTAACCGCCAGTAAAGAAACGTCGTCATCAAAGGTAGTGCGTTTTGTGTGGTCGGCCAGCGCGCGGATGATGCTGTCCAGAGCTTCGTCCGCCGTCATTTGGGCTTCCCGCCGGATCACCTCCATCAGCCGTTCCTGCCCGAACCACTCTTTTGTATGCCCGCCCGCCGCCTCGCAGACGCCATCCGAATAGATAAACAGGCGGTCACCCGGGCTAAGCCGGGTTTTGATAACGGGATCATTGCGGGAAAAATCCCAGCCGATAGGCAAGCCTCCCCGGGGGTCGGATTCCACGGAACCGTCACACCTTTGAATAACGGGCGCATTGTG
>JALTKX010000239.1 GCA_027006055.1 Calditrichia bacterium
GTTCCAGGGCGGTCAGGTTGCCCACCCAGGCGCCGCCGATGCCCAGTCCCAACAGCAGCAGGGGGCCCACGCAACAGACCGATGCGGCCAGGGCGGCAATGATAACGCCGGCGATGGTGCGGCGCTCTTTTTTTGCGGGATCAACGGGTGTACTCATGATAAACTCCTCGATGCTTAATTTTTATTCTGTTTTGTTAGACGCCCTGAACCACGGTACAGGGTTTCAAAAAAATATTCTTTTTTTTAGGTCCCCCTGATACGGAGCTAAAATATACAAAGCCTGTACCATGGTACAGTGTTCTCTTTTTACGGAAAAATGTGATAAGAGCCATGTTCTGTTTTCTCCGCGGTTAAACCATATAGGGGATGTCCGAGCCATTGGTCGGATAGGCATACATCATGCGCTTCAATTCACCAGCCGGTATGGAAAAGCGTATGGCCATGGCAAATAAGTTGATAACTTCCGCCGCATTGTGGCCCAGCAGGTGGGCGCCGATAATTTTCCCGCTTTCCCTGTCCACCAGGGTTTTAAATCCGCTGTATTTTTCAGCCACGCGCACGGAGGAAAACCATCCGCCGGTCTCGCCGGATTTTACGGTAAAAGAAAGTCCCTTCTCCCGGGCCTCTTCTTCCATAAGACCGACCTTTGCTATTTGGGGGATGGTAAAAGCCACGCTGGGCGTTCCCCGATAGTTGACGGTTTTATGGGGGCCATTTATGATGTTGGCGGCGGCAACCAGTCCCTCGCTGCCGGCCACGGGCGTAAGCGGCGGCCCGTCCGTGGCCGCAACATCACCGGCCGCGTAAACAGCGGGATTGGAAACGCTTTGAAGGTATTGATTCACCTGTACGCCCCGTTTATCCCAGGCGATATTCGCGGCTTCGGGATTCATGTCGCCAATGGACGGCACCCGACCGGCTCCGTGTACCACCAGGTCGGCGGTAAATATTTTGTTTACACCGCCTTCGGTGGCGGATACCCTTAACTGATTTCCGCTTTTTGAAATCTCCCGGACAGTGCTGCTAAGGCGGATTTCAATGCCTGCTTCTTCCGTGGCCCGGCCTAACAGCGTCACCATTTCCGCGTCAAACCTTTCCAGCGGTCGCGTTCCGCGATGAAGAATGGTTACCATGGCCCCCGCCCGGGAGGCTATATGGGCAAACTCCATGGAGATATAGCCTCCACCGACAAAAATGATTTTTCCGGGCATTTTGTCCATTTCCAAAAAACGGTCGCTGTGGGTAAGGTGCTCCTCGCCGGGAATATTGAGGCGCGCGGGTCTGGCGCCGGCGGCGATATGAATATGGGTGGCTGTTATTTCCGTATCGCCGATAAGGACGCTTTGAGGAGAGTTAAAAACAGCCGTTCCGTGATAGATTGCAATTCCGGCTTTTTGAAAGCGTTTTTCCCGGTTTTGGGGAACGGGAGCGGTAAATGAATTTTTAAAAGCCATAAGCCGGGGCCAATGGATGCGTGACCCGGCTGCCTCAAATCCCTTATCGTTCATGCGCCTACTCCAATCCAATAGCTCCGCCGCTCCGTAAAGCATCTTTTTGGGATCGCAACCGCGATTGGCGCAGGTTCCGCCAAAGGGCTGTTTGTCAACCACGGCCACGGACATTCCGGCGGAGCGACACTTGTAGGCCGCCGCCGAAGCGGCCGAGCCTGTTCCGATAACCAGCAGGTCATACTTTTTTTGTTTCATGCTACTCCCTTTCCGCCGTTGTAAACGGCTTTATTCGTCGAAGGCCTCTAAAATGGGGCACTGGCTGGAGGGTTCGTTGCTGCGGCAGGAACCGATCAGTTTTTCCAGCGCTTTTTTCATGCGTTGCAACTCTTCAAGTTTTTCGTTGATGGTCGCGACCTTTTCCAGGGCCCGTTGCCGCACATCGGCGCAGGTGGTTTGCGGGTCTACCCGCAATTCCAAAAGCTCGCGGATTTCCTTTAATGAAAAACCGTGGCGCTTGGCCAGGGCGATAAAATGCAGCCGCTTAACGTCATCCTCCGTGTAGTGGCGGTAGCCGGAGGAAGTGCGCCGGGGCGGCGGCAGCAGTTCCAGCCGCTCATAATAGCGGATGGTTTCTATCTTTAAACCGGTGCGACGGGCCAGCTTGCCGATGGTAAAGCTGTTTGTTCTTACCGTTGGGTCATTCATGACGTTTCCTTTGTTATGGTGTGTAATATATGTACCCTGTAGTAGACTACAGTGTCATAAATATAGGAAAAAAAGGTCACTTTTTGAATTTTCTCCGATTTATGGGCATTGGCTTCCCTATGTGTGATGTCCGGTGTACAAAGATTGTGGCGGGAGTTCGGTATGGGTAATTAAATGCATGGCGGCATAGCTGTCCTAAATAATTTTTCCCCCTATTTTAATTGCCATAAAACCAGGTTTACAATAGGGCTATTCTCCATTTTTCAAAACAATCCTCTGGAATTGAGTGAAGAAGGTGGTTACTAAACGGTTGAGACCGTTACCGGGTGTTCTTTTTTCTTGTCATAGTCGCGACAACTGTTCAACATCCGTTTAACGGATTTCTTGAGTGTGATGAGGATTCTTTAAGACATGAGTTGCAACTGTTTATTTCTTTATCACGTTCGTCATTTTAAATTTGTTTAGGACGGATGTGGTAAGGCGGTTCAAAAAAGCGATAAAAAATTAATTTTTTTCTTGACTTTAACGAGGGGGGGGGGATATTTTTCACTTAATGACGAAAAATTCAACCAAGTGTGGGGAATTGGTTGAACAAACAGGATAAACTTATGATATATTCTAAATCCTCCATCCCCATGCCGGAACGCACTCAATTAGCCTTTTTTTATAAAGAACAACCTGTCCTGAAAAATGACTTATCTAATTGTGCCTTAATTGACGGTGTTCTGGAGGCCGGTTTGCACCGGGCTTTGTGGAGGGGCAGGGATGCCCTGGGCAATATGGTCGGCACGGGCGTTTATCTGTATGAACTGAAGATCGGGCGGGAAAAATGGACTAAAAAAATGTTTTATATAAAATAGCATTATGGTTATTATTAATGAATTTAAA
>JALTKX010000240.1 GCA_027006055.1 Calditrichia bacterium
AAATAATGATCACTCTTTTTGAATATATACGCAAAAATCGTGGCCGGAGCACGGGATACCTCCTTGGGGGATATGTTGCCCTTGTGACGATTATGGCGTTTATTCAAAAATTATGGTTTTCCTGGGATAAACCGGCGGCTGTAATTACGATAAGCGGTTTTTCCATCCTTATGTTGGTTTTGTATCATATCACGTGGGACAAGAAGGCTTTTCAGAAAAAGCAGGCCCGCGTTTTTTTTGCCACAGAGATGCTTCCCCTGGTTATTTTACCCGCCTTTGGCTTTTTGCACAATCCTCTTTTCCCCCTGGCTTTTTTAGTGCTTATTGTCGGCAGTCGTTTTTTGCTGGGGCGCCGGAGCGGCTTTCGGTTAAATGCCGTCTTGATGGCATCTTTCCTCATGGCGGTTTTTGCGTATACTTATTTTGGCCTTATCTCACACGCCTACAGCGAAGCGGCCTTTACCCTTCTTGCCGCTATTTTGTTTGATGCCGTTGGCGGTTTCAGTCTTGGCGTAATCGGACATATCCAGCGTAAAAACAAAGAGTTGGAAAGTCGCGAGGAGAATTTAAAAAAGCAGTATCGCAACGTGCGCAAGGAGCTGTATCTGAACACGCAGATGGTCCACTCTCTGCATAAGGATGTAAAAAAGAAAAATATCGAGATTAAGAATATCCTGACCATGTCCGGCCAGTTAAATGAAACGGCGGATACCCGTCAGGCGCTGGAATCTTTTTTGTTGACCATTATCGGGCAAATCGGTTCCGACCATGCCCTGATACTGACGCGGGCGCGCCGAGAGCATAATTACTACAGCATCCTGGCGGCCAGGGGCTTCCGGGGAAGTGCCGCCTCCAAAGTGCGCTTTTATCTGAACAGCGCCCTGATGGGCTATATGGACGGGGTGTTGGAACCCTTCCCGGTAAGTTCCATCCCCAGGGGCAATCTTTTTTCCGATGAAATTAAACTGCTCAAGCTGTTTGAGCAGGATATTTTTTGCCCTATCCTGATAAAAGGACAGATGTCCGGTCTGCTGATCGTCGGAAAAAAAATGACGGGTAAGATGTTTACCCACGAGGATTTAAACCTTATTTCCATTGTGGCCAACCAAACCGCCTTTGTTATGGAACAGGCGCAGCTGACCAGCGAGTTCCAGGATATATACTTTAAAACCATTAAGGCCATGATGAAGGCCCTTGAGGCCAAATATGTTTTTGCCCGCGGACATAATACGCGCACGGCCACCTACGTGAGCAAGGTGGCGGCTAAAATGGGACTGACCCCCAATGAAGTGAAGGAACTGACCTATGGAACCCTGTTGCATGATGTAGGTAAAATCGCCATCCGCGATAAATATTTGCTTGACCCCAAGGTGTTTGGCGAAAACGAGAGTCTGGTCAAGCAGAAAATTCTGGAACATACCCTGAAGGGCGCGGCTATTTTACGCTCCGCCGGATTTGATGATAAAATTGTCGACCTGGCCCTGCATCATCACGAGTCCTTTGACGGTAAGGGGTATCCTCATAAAATTGGAGGCCGGGAACTCGATGACGGCGTACGCATACTTTCGGTCTGTAACACCTTCGACGCCATGACCTCCGACAGACCTCACCGCAAGGCCCTTTCACAGGTAACCGCCCGGGAATACCTGGAGTATAATGCCGGAAAACGTTTTGATACACAGGTGGTGAAAGCCTTTATCGCGCATTTGGATGAATCCCGGCAAATGCAAAAATATAATTAAACAGACTTGATATTTTATAGTATTCTTCCGAATGTGCTATGTGTCACGCATGACATTCCCTAATTCGCTATTATTTAATGTTTTAGATTGATACATTAATACGCAAGGTTAGCCTTTTTATGAAAAAATCACATTTTTCTTTTTGGATAATTTTTATCCTGACTTCGATGTTGACGGCACAGTCGCTTACAACGCCCCGGGCCCTGTGGCTTTCGGATCGCCCCAACCCCGTTTTACAGGTGGAGGCCGGGCTAAACGCGGTCGGCGCTTTAACCGTTTCCGTGGATTCGGTTTATCTGCCGGTACTTATCTCCGTGGAAATTGACGGAGAGATGCTGTGGCTGAAGCAAGCCGCCGGTCTGCCGCAATCGGAAAATACCGTCCATTGGGAGGCCACCGAAAAAGGCATTCAATTTCGCCTGGGCGGAAAATACACCGCCGGCAGCCATACGCTTGTTGCCCAATTCCTTGCGGATAAAAAACAGTTGAAAAAGCACAATACCGTGCGCGTGCGTTTTGGCGGCGCGGTTGCCCGTGGTAATGACAAAACGTCGCTGCAATTGGCGGTTCCGCCCGCGCTGGGTTCCGGGAGGGGCGCAAAATGAAATTTCCTTCCCTGAAAGCTTTTTTACTATCGCTCCTTGTTGGGCTTATGCCGGCCATGGCCTCCCAGGGCGGGAACGATACCTTCGGTTATATGTGGACCACATCCCTGGTATCGCCTAAAACCGATTTTAACTGGGTGGATATCAAGGATGGCAACGCTCTTTTTTTTGGCGCCATTGATAATCAGGTGTCAACGACCATAGCCCTGCCTTTTACCTTCTATTTTTACGGCAAACCACACAATCAGATTTATGTATCGGCCAATGGATGGGTCTCCTTTCAGGATCCGGGTACCACCACCGATCCCCAGCCTGACAACCTGACCCTGCCCAATGCCCTGGCTCAGGATTCGATGATGGCGGTTTATTGGGACGACCTGAGCGGTACTTCATCCGAATTGGCCAATGTATATGTCAAAACTCTGGGAACCGCTCCCTACCGGCAATATGTGATTCAGTGGGATTTGCCCAATATTACAAATTTTATTGAGTTTCAGCTCATTCTTTATGAAACGACCAATCTGTTTAAGTTCCAGTATGGAAAAATCGACCTGTCCACCGATCCGGGGGCCAGCGCCACCATCGGCTTGCAGGCCACGTCCACCGAGGCCCTGCAATATGCGGCCAATACCGCTTTTTCCGTCGATTCCTATTTTGCCATTTTATGGAGCGGCAAACGTGTTAACGGTA
>JALTKX010000241.1 GCA_027006055.1 Calditrichia bacterium
AGCTGGTATTGCCCCTAAAGGCGATCCATACCGACAGTATCATAAAAAAAGAGGCCAAATATCCCTTTACCACAAAGGTACGCCTCCTGTCGCCCCGGCCGGGCATCATTTTTGTTACCCCACAAAAAGGCCAGGTAACCACCACCATAGAGCCCATCGTTGAGCGCACGCTCTATAATGTGCCCATAAAACTGGTCAATATCCCAAAAGATTTACAGGCGGTGGCCGAGCCGGCCATGATCTCCGTGCGCGTAAAAGGCGGCGAAACGCGCATAACCAATCTGACAAACGATGAAATTACCGTTATTTTTGATTATAAACTGAGTTTCCGCAGGGGCGTGATGGAATATCCCATGCAAATTGTTACCCCGGCCGACATCACCTGGCTGGAAGTGGTGCCGCAAAAATTTGTTTTGCAACTGATACAGAAAGGAAACACGCTTTGATCGTCCTGGGTATAGAAACCTCCTGTGATGAAACGTCCGCCGCGGTTTTGGATGAGGCGCGGGTTCTTTCCAATGTGGTCTCCTCGCAGTTGGTACATGTCCAATATGGCGGCGTGGTGCCGGAACTGGCCTCGCGCGCGCATTTGCGGCTGGTTCAGCCGGTTATTGACCGGGCCCTGAACGAGGCGGGCGTGGAACGGCATCACATAGAAGGCATAGCGGTAACCCACGGGCCGGGGCTGGTGGGGGCGCTGCTGGTCGGTCTGACCTTTGCCAAGGGCTTCTCCCTGGCGGCGGATATTCCCTATATCGGCGTGAATCACATGGAAGGCCATATTTACGGCAATCTGCTCACCGTAAAGGAGGTCGCCTTTCCCATTCTTTTTCTGATCGTTTCCGGCGGACACACCCAACTGGTCCTGATGCGGGATCATCAGGATTACCGTATTATCGGCAGTACGCGGGACGACGCCGTGGGCGAGGCTTTTGACAAAAGCGCCAAGGTTATGGGGCTGGGCTACCCCGGCGGGCCGGTTATCGACAAGCTGGCCAGGGAAGGCGACCCGGACTTTGTACGATTTCCGCAGTCCTTCCTCCGGGATGACCATTACGACTTTAGTTACAGCGGTTTGAAAACAGCGGTTCTCACTTATGTGGAAAAGCATTCTCCGGAACATCTGGAAAAACACAAGGCGGATATCTGTGCCTCTTTCCAAAAAGCGGCCATAGATATACTCATCACCAAAACCCTGCGGGCCGCAAAGGCCTTTCGCGTTCGTGCCATCGCCTTTGCCGGAGGCGTTGCCGCCAACGGCTACCTGCGCCGGCATTTGGTGGAAAAAGGACGCGCGGCCGGTTTTGACGTCCATTCGCCCGAAATGGCTTATTGCACGGATAATGCCGCCATGATCGCCTACGCCGGGCTGCACCGTCTGCGCGGCGGAGAGTGCTCCCCACAGGACCTGAATGCCACTCCCTCGTTAACATTGGGATAAAAACGTGCCCGATCTTATCCAACTTAACATACCTTTCTTTTTTGTTTTTATGCTGTTCGCCCTGGGCATGCTGACCGCCTTTTTCTTTTACAGAAAGAGCTATCCCCCTCTCTCCCCGATGCGCCGCTACCTGCTTGTTCTGATCCGGGGGAGTTGGCTGGCGGGCCTGTTGCTTCTGTTGACAGGGCCGGTGTTAAAATTGCATTACAGTGAACAACGCCCCCGGAATGTGGCCGTATTTGTGGATCATTCCGCCTCGATGGGTTTAGTAAACCGCTTTGAAAACCGCCGCGACTCCCTGCGGACGGCCCGCGTCCTGCTTGAGGAATACCTGGCCCAACGGGATGCCCGTCCCGTGTGGTTTTCCTTTAATCAACAGGTAAAAACCTTTGATGAACAGGATACGTTGTTTACGGGCCTTACCGATTTTGCGCCCCTGGTAAAAAACGCCCGTGAAGCGGGCGCGGATAATATCTTTGTTCTCAGTGACGGCATACGTACCGCCGGGGAGGGGGCTGTTCCGCCCGGCGTTCCTGTTTATGCGGTCGGTCTGGGCGCCATAAAAGAGTTCCCCGATCTTTTCATAAGAAGGGTACGTTATGAACCGGAGGTGGTACAAAACGATACGGCAAGGCTAAGCATTATTGTCGGGCAGAAAGGTCTTGAAAAGCAGGCGGTCACTGTCTCCCTGTACCGGGGAGGCGAACGGATCGGGCAAAAGAGGATGTTTACGGCCGACGGTGGCGGAGACAGGGAACTCCGGTTTGAGTATATTCCCCGTAAAAAAGGCTTTCAAAAATACCGCGTTGAGGTGCGCGGGGACGCGGATGAGCAGAATATGAGAAACAACAGCTACCGTTTTACCCAATGGGTGCGTAAAAGCCGGATACGCATCGGTCTGTTCGCTTCCGCGCCTTCCTACGATTTAAAGTTTATACGGCGGGCCATCGACGGGGGCCGCAATCTGCGGGCGGAAATCTACCTTCCCGGCATAAAACTCTCCTCCAGGTTGCCCGCGGACAGTCTGGACGCCGCCTTTCTGATCGGCTTGCCGGCCCGGGGTATTGCGGCATCGTACCAAAAGCGCCTGGATAAGTTGTACGCTTCAAAAAGGGGCAAGGTTTATTATCTGACCTCCACAAGCGACGCCGCCGCTCTTTCCGCCATGTTGGGAGCGGATGTAACGATAAGCAGCACGACCAACAGGACGGAAGGGCAGATTGAGGTTCCTGAGACCCTGCATCCGCTCATGGCGGTTTTCCCGGATATGCAAAAGAGTCGCGGCTTTTGGCAAAAAAGCGCTCCCGTCCTAAGCGGATTTAAGGTTGGAACAGCGGAGCCCCTTGCTATATTGAATCAGGAGCGCAACAACGCCTTTCTCGCCCGACCGGCGCCTGATATCTTTTTGGTAAACGGAGAAGGCTTCTGGCGCACGGCCTTTGATCCCGGTGAAAACGACCTCCTTATGCGGGAGGGCTATAATCGTTTTTTTCAGGGGCTGGCCTTTCGCGCGGCGGCCAGGGGAACGGAAAAAGCAGTCCGGCTGCAAACGGACAAGCGTGTATATAACACCGGCGAGAGTATCCGCCTTTCCGCTTATGTTTATGACAGCCGCCAGAGCGAGATAGGAAACGCCGTGGTGGAAGTAAGCGTAAGCCTGCGGGATCAGAACTTTAACTTTAACCTTTCGCCCGCGGCCGGGGGCGGCTATCAGGCCGCTTTTCCTGCCGTGGAAGAAGGCCAGTATACCTTTAACGCCACGGCCCGCCGGGAAGGAACGGTTCTGGGGCGGGAGAGTATAAGCGTCCGCGTACAGGCGCCGGATGCGGAATTTACCCATACCCGGCAGGATAGCGCTTTTTTAAGAAACTGGGCCGCAAAAAGCGGAGGAGTCTATCTCTCGCTGGAGGAGCTGAGACGGGGACGGCGCCTCCCGCCCCTTAACCCTGTTACCGTGGAGCGGCATTACGAAACCGACCTGAAAAACAGTATGATGATGTTGACCGCTTTGCTTTTGCTGATATCCCTGGAGTGGATTTTACGTAAACGTTTTAACCTGATATAAAGGACAGACCATGATCCGATGCGCCTGGGTTCCCGGGGATGATGATTTGTACATCGCTTATCATGACAAGGAGTGGGGCCGTCCCGTGCATGATGACCGGCTTTTGTTCGAGTTCCTGATCCTGGAGACCTTTCAGGCCGGTCTGAGCTGGCGAACGGTACTCTATAAGCGAGAGAATTTCCGCAAGGCCTTTGCCGGATTCGATTACCGCAAGGTGGCCCTTTTTACCGAAAAAGATGAACAGCGCCTGTTGACCGACGCCGGCATTATCCGTAACCGCCTGAAGATAAAAGCGGCCGTCAGCAATGCCCGGGCTTTTATCGCCGTGCAAAAAGAATGGGGTAGTTTTGACGCCTATATCTGGTCTTTTGTGGATGGGAAACCCCTGCAAAACCGCTGGAAATCCCTTAAGGAGGTACCGGCCAGCACGCCCCTTTCCGACAAGATCAGCAAGGATATGAAAAAGCGCGGTTTTAAATTTGTGGGCTCCACGGTGGTTTATGCCCATATGCAGGCCACGGGCATGGTCAATGATCATACCGTCGATTGTTTTTGCCATGAAGAAGTAAAGGGCTGAGAATGCGTATCCTGATAGCGGGCGCTTCCGGTCTTATCGGCAGGGCCCTGATCAAACAGTTCCTCGGAAAGGGCTATCGGGTGTGGGCCTTGTCCCGCAATCCGGAGCGCATGCGTAAAAAAATTCCCGAAACGGATCGGCTGACCTGGCTCGGCTGGCGTAACGGGGAGAGCGGGCCATGGCAAAAGGCCCTGGTTCAAAGCGATGCGGTTATCAATCTGATGGGCGCCTCCATTCTCGGCGGACGCTGGACGAAAAGGCGTAAGGATATTTTATACCGTTCCCGCGTGGACGGCAGCCGCTTTCTGGCCGAAACCATCAAAAAACATCATCCCGATCTGCCCGTTTACATTCAGGCTTCGGCTATCGGTTACTATGACGTCGATCAGCCCCAGCCGGTGGATGAAGGCGGCCGCCCCGGCAGTTCCTTTCTTGCCCGGCTTACCCGGGAGTGGGAAGAGGCCGCGGACGTTCTGTCTCAATCGGGCGTTACGGTATACTTTTTAAGGCTGGGCATGGTTCTGGCGCCGGACAGCCTGGTGGTCAGGCTGCTCAAACCGGTATTCTATATCTACATGGGCGGCCCCGTGGGCAACGGGCGGCAAATCGTTTCCTGGATACATATCGATGACGTCTGCGCCATAGGCGACCTGTTGTTGCAAAGACCCTTTAAGGAACGGGCTGTTAACCTTACCGCACCCGGCGCCGTGGATATGGATCACTTTTGCGGGGCCTTTGGCCGCGCGGTTAAGCGGCCATCATGGCTGAGAGTGCCGGCATGGGCGGTTAGAATGCTTTTTGGCGAGATGGGCCGCGAAACCATGCTCGGCGGAATCCGCGTTTCACCGGGGTTGTTGCGGGAAAAGGGCTATCGCTTTAAATATGCCGATATCGACGCCGCCTTCAGGGCCGTGCTTAGGAAGAAGGAAGCCTCTTAAATACAAAGGCCACTATTAAACGCGGCCTTCATTTTAATCGTAAAATAGTCCTCTTCCGGCTTGACTGCTATCCCGCAAACTGTGTATATTTGGATATCCGATCAAAAAGGTCGGATTTTTGTTTGTCTATATACAAGACTAAATGAGTCCTATATGCTGCGTTTAAGTAAAAAAAGCGAATATGCCATCATTGCCCTGGTGGATCTGGCCGGGCGTCAAAGCGGGGAACCGATCCCCGTAAAGCAGATGGCGGAGAGCTATATGATCCCCGGCGAGCTTTTGGGTAAGATATTTCAGACCCTGAAAAAGGCGGGGCTGGTATACTCCGTGCAGGGCACAAAGGGGGGCTACCAGCTTGCCCGCCGTCCGCAAGAGATTAATCTCAGTGAAATCATCGAATCCATAGAAGGGCCAATTTCGCTGATGTCTTGTTTTTCCGAGCTGGACTGCGACTGCCTGCAGTTTAGCAGTTGCACCATAAAATCACCATTGCAGTTTATTCAATCGGAAATTAAAAACTATTTTCAACAGATTACGCTGGATACCTTAAAGGACAATCTTGTAAAACCACTAAGTCAGCTTTCGGTGATGTGATGGCCGATGAAGAAGAAATCCTCGACGCGTTGCGGGATGTATACGACCCTGAAATAAGGGTTAATATTGTGGAACTGGGGTTGATCTATAAAATCATCATCGGGGAAGATGGCTTTGTAACGGTGCGCATGACACTGACGTCGCCCAACTGTCCGGCGGTGGAGGAATTGAAAAGAGAGATACTGCGCACGGTAAAATCGCAGGACGGCATAACGGGCGCGGAACTGGATTTGGTCTGGGAACCCGAATGGACGCCGGCCATGATGAGCGAGGAAGCGCGCCTTGAACTTGGATATGATATTTAAAAGAAAGGAAGCAAACGATGAGTACGGAAGCCGAACAGCTTGAATCGTTAGCCCAACAGGAATATAAATACGGTTTTGTAACCGACATAGAAGCCGACGCCTTGCCGCCCGGCCTGAACGAGGATGTTATACGCATCATCTCCCAAAAAAAGAAGGAGCCGGCATTTATGCTGGAATGGCGTTTAAAGGCCTATCGGCGCTGGCTTAAGATGGAAGAGCCCAAATGGCCCAAGGTGGAGTATCCCGAAATAAATTTTCAGGACATCATATACTACTCCGCCCCTAAAAACACGCCTAAGTATAACAGCCTTGATGAAGTAGACCCGCAATTACTGGAAACCTACAATAAGCTGGGCATTCCCCTGGAAGAGCAGAAAATGCTGGCCGGGGTGGCGGTTGACGCTGTTTTTGACAGTGTGTCCGTGGCGACAACCTTTAAGGAAAAACTTTCGGAAATGGGCGTTATCTTCTGTCCCATCTCCGAAGCCTTGCAAGAATATCCGGATTTGGTAAAAAAATACCTGGGCTCCGTGGTGCCGGCAACGGACAACTTTTACGCCGCCTTAAACTCGGCCGTGTTCAGTGACGGCTCCTTTGTTTATGTGCCCAAGGGGGTGCGTTGCCCCATGGAGTTGTCCACATACTTTCGCATCAACGCCCAGAATACCGGGCAGTTTGAACGTACCCTGATCGTGGCCGACGAAGGCTCTTATGTCAGTTACCTGGAAGGCTGCACCGCGCCGCAAAGGGATGAAAACCAGTTGCATGCCGCCGTGGTGGAACTGGTGGCGCTCAAGGGTGCCGAGATAAAATATTCCACCGTTCAAAACTGGTATCCCGGTGATGACGAGGGCAAGGGCGGTATTTACAATTTTGTCACCAAGCGCGGCATCGCCCATGAAAATGCCAAAATTTCCTGGACGCAGGTGGAAACGGGTTCGGCCATCACCTGGAAATATCCCAGCGTTATTTTAAAAGGGGATAATTCCATCGGAGAATTCTATTCCGTGGCCATGACCAATAAATTTCAACAGGCCGATACGGGTACCAAGATGATCCACATCGGCAAGAACACACGTAGTAATATCGTTTCGAAGGGTATCAGCGCCGGACGCAGTAACAACAGTTACCGCGGATTGGTAAAAGTCATGAAATCCGCAGAGAATGCCCGCAACTTCTCTCAATGTGACAGTTTGCTGATCGGCGATAAGTGCGGCGCGCATACCTTTCCCTATATTGAAGTAAACAATACCACCGGCCGCGTGGAACACGAGGCCACCACGTCAAAGATCGGCGAAGATCAGATATTTTACTGCAACCAGCGCGGGCTGGATACCGAACAGGCGGTTTCCCTGATCGTTAACGGCTATTGCAAGGAAGTTTTCCGCGAACTGCCCATGGAATTTGCCGTGGAAGCGCAAAAGTTGTTAAGCATCAGTCTGGAAGGCAGCGTGGGGTAAAATAGCCGGCGCATGCCGATAATCATTAACAGAATATATAGCGGGCCGTTAAATGCCCGCGTTAACATTTTGGAGAAAGCAATGTTACAAATAAAAGATTTACATGCCTCCATAGAAGGCAAGGAAATTTTAAAGGGCATCGACCTGGAAGTGAAAAAAGGCGAGGTGCACGCCATTATGGGGCCCAACGGTTCCGGGAAAAGCACGCTGGCCAATATCCTGGCCGGCCGCGAGGAGTACGAGGTTACCTCGGGCAGTATCAACTACCTGGGCGAGGACCTGTTGGAGCTTGACCCGGAGGAGCGGGCTCACAAGGGGATTTTTCTGGCCTTTCAATACCCGGTGGAGATTCCCGGCGTTTCCAACGTCTATTTTTTGAGAACCGCCCTGAATGAAGTGCGCAAATCACAGGGGCTGGAAGAGCTGGACGCGGCTCAGTTCCTGAAACTGGTGCGCAGGAAAATAGACCTGGTGGAACTTGATAAATCGCTGCTCAACCGCGCCGTAAACGAAGGCTTTTCCGGCGGCGAGAAGAAACGCAATGAAATATTTCAGATGGCTGTGCTGGAACCCAAACTGGCCATTCTGGATGAAACCGATTCCGGTCTGGATATCGACGCGCTGCGCATTGTGGCCAATGGGGTCAATTCCCTTAAAAGCAAGGATAACGCCACCATCGTCGTTACGCACTATCAGCGCCTGTTGGACTATATCGTTCCAGACGTGGTGCATGTGCTTTTTAAGGGGAAAATAGTAAAATCGGGCGGCAAGGAACTGGCGCTGGAATTGGAATCTAAAGGTTACGACTGGTTAAAGTAAGGAGCGCATCCGATGCAAAATGAAATTAAACACTATCTTGACCAGTTTGAACGGTTTCATAACGGTTCGGCCGGCCAGGCCGTGCATGCCCTGCGTAAAAAGGCGCTAAGGGAATTTGAACAGGAAGGTTTCCCCACCACGCGGCAGGAGGAATGGCGTTTTACCAATGTCAAGCCCCTGGCTCAAACCCCTTTTATGGTGAGCGGCGGGGCACAACTGCAACAGCCGGAAGTGGAAACGTTTTTGTTCCCCGGCTGGCAAAAACCGCTTATCGTACTGGTAAACGGCCGTTTTGACAGGGAACTCTCCCGTAACTGGCAGGATATTCCCGGCGTGGACGTTATTCCGCTGAAACAGGTGCTTGACGAGGACAAAACCCTGTTCAATGCTTATCTGACAAAAATAGTACAGGATCATGAAACCGTCTTTTCGCGGCTGAACAGCGCCTTTATGCATGACGGCGTCTGTCTGCATATCAATGACAAGGTGCGCGTTCAGGAAGAGATTCACATCGTTCATGTGATGAAGGGCGGAGAAAAACCGCTGGCCGCCTATCCGCGCAATCTGATCATTGCCGGAAAGGGTAGCGAGGCCTGCCTGATAGAAACCTTTCATTCCTCGGGCGCCGGGGTAACCTTTACGGATATGGTCAGCGAAGTGTTTGTGGGCGAAAACGCCCGTTTAAAACATTACCGCATTCAAAATGAGTCCCCGGAAGCCTTTCATGTCAGCAATACGGCGGTCAGTCAAAAAGAGAACAGCAACTATAAATCCGTCACCTTTACCTTTGGCGGCAGGCTGGTGCGCAACAACATCAGCACGGCCCTGAACGGGCAGGGTATCGAATCCACGCTTAACGGACTTTATATGGTCCGCGACAAGCAGTTGATCGACAATCATACCTTTATAGATCACGCCAGGGCCCATTGCGACAGCCACGAGTTGTATCGCGGTATTTTAAGGGACAGCGCCCGCGCTGTTTTCAGCGGAAAAATTCTTGTGCGTCCCGACGCGCAGAAAACAGACGCCAAGCAGAGCAATAACTGTCTGCTGCTTTCCGATGAAGCCCGGGTGGATACAAAACCCCAGTTGGAGATATATGCCGACGACGTAAAATGTACCCACGGCGCCACCGTGGGGCAGTTGGATGAGGAAGCAGCCTTTTATCTGCGCGCCCGGGGCATCCCCCGGCACAAGGCCACCGGCATACTCACCTATGCTTTTGCCGAAGAGATTATCGCGGCCATAGAAGTGGCGGAAGTGCGCGACGCCGTACATGCCCTGCTGGCCGACAGGCTGGGACACGAAATAGACTTTACCGAGGTTTAACGTGACCATGGATGAACAAAAAATCACCCGGGAACAAATTGTTGACGCCCTGAAAACGGTATACGATCCGGAAATTCCGGTGGATATTTATGAACTGGGGCTGATATATGACATCAAAATAAAGGATAAAAAGGTTTTTATCCTGATGACGCTGACCACGCCCAACTGTCCCTCGGCGCAGTCGTTGCCCATGGAGGTGAAGGATCGCGTTATCCGCGTGCCGGGCGTGGAGGATGTGGAGGTGGAAATTGTATGGGACCCGCCCTGGGGCATGGAAATGATGTCCGAGGAGGCCCGCCTGGAACTGGGGTATTTTTAAAGAATGGGCCAACTTAAGAGGGGATGGCGTTTATGATGCGGGAAAAAGAGATTGCCTCGCCCATGGAGCTTGTGGACGTTAAAAAAATCCGCGCGGATTTTCCGGCCTTGCATCAACAGGTGCATGGCCGTCCGCTCGTCTATCTGGATAACGCGGCCACCACGCAAAAACCGTTGGCCGTGCTGGAAGCCCTGCAAAACTATTACCGCAGGGATAACGCCAATGTACATCGCGGCCTGCATACCCTGGCGGAAAGGGCCACCGAGGCTTTTGAACAGGCCCGCGAGGCCGTTGCCCGTTTTATAAACGCGCCGAAAAGCAGCGAGCTTATATTTACCCGGGGCACAACGGAATCCCTGAATATGCTGGCCCATTCGTATGGCCACAGCTTCCTGAAGGATGATGACGAAGTCATCGTGAGTGAAATGGAACACCACAGCAACATCGTTCCCTGGTTCCTTTTGCGGGATCGCCTGAAAATAAAGGTGCGTTTCTGGCCGGTGGAAAAGGATGGAACCCTGGATTTGGAAAAGCTGCGCAAGTTGATAAGTCCCCGAACGCGGCTAATCTCCATAAGCCACATGTCCAATGTGTTGGGCACGCATAATCCGGTAAGGGAAATAGTGAAGATCGCCCATGAACAGGGCATTCATGTAAGCGTGGACGGGGCCCAAAGCGTTCCCTCCATGCCGGTGGATGTCCGGGAGCTCGGTTGTGACTTTCTGGCCTTTTCCGCCCATAAAATGGGCGGCCCCACGGGAATAGGCGCCCTGTGGGGCAGGGCGGAGCTGTTGAATAAAATGACCCCCTATATGGGGGGCGGCGAGATGATCGCCCATGTAACCACCTCCGGGGCGAGCTGGGCGGAAATTCCCCATAAATTCGAGGCGGGAACCCCCAATATTGCCGGGGCCATCGGTTTCGGGGCCGCCGTGCGCTATATAGAAGAGATAGGCATGTCTAAAATCCATGATTATGAGCAGGCCCTTACAGCGACCCTGCTGGAAAAAATGCGCACCGTGGAGGGACTGACGATATACGGGCCGCTGCAAAAGCGCGGGCCGGCCATTTCCTTTAAACTGGATGGCGTGCATCCTTTCGATCTTACCCAGTTCCTGGATCAACTGGGCATCGCCATCCGCGTGGGGCACCATTGCGCCGAACCGCTTATGAACGCGCTTGGCGTTAGCGCCACAACCCGCGTTAGCCTCTATTACTATAATACCCCCGATGAAACCGACTATTTTGTGGACGCCCTTAAAAAGGCCCGGGACTTCTTTTAAGCGCCTGTCCTTCCGATCTGTGTTATTATTGCCCACATCAAATCTATTTGATTGCTTGGGGGCGGAGGATTAAATTACACGGCTATATGAAGGATAATGAGACCCCCAAGCTTACTCTTTTAGAAAAAAGACACTTTCTGCATCTGCGCAGGCAATTTATGAAACCCGTTATTGGCGTGACCGGCTATCTGGGCAAAACCACGCTGATAGAGATGTTGACCACCGTTCTTTCCACACGCGGCAAGGTGCTGAAAACACCCCACGGCAAGGGAACCTGGAACAACAATCTGAAAACCCTTAAACGGCTCTCCTCCGAATTTGACTACGCCATATTTGAGTTTGATTCCTACAGTGGCAGGAATTTTGCAGGCCTTTTAAGACTGATCAAGCCCAATGTGGGGGTGGTGACCAATATTGGCGACGCCCATCTGAGTTATTTAAACGATGCCATGGCCCTGGCCCTGCAGCGTTCGGCCATGGTTAAATACCTGGCCCGGGACGGGAAGGCCGTGCTGAATCACGATGATGACCTGAGCAACGCCCTGAGCCGTTTTATCACAAAAGCACAGATACAGCGTTTTGGGTTAAATCAGGCCGCGGATTTTTTTGCAACGGAGATGGAGCAACTGGGTCCGGAGGGCCTGCGGTTTTTACTCAATATCGAAAGAGAGGTGCATCTCCCGCTTTACAGTGTTAGCGATGTTTACGCCTTTCTGGCAACATGCGCCGTGTTGACGGGGCTCGACTTTACAATTGACGAGATTGTAAACACATTACAGCGGTCATTTAAAATGCCCAAGGGACGGGGCAATCTGGAACGGATAAATTCCTGTTTTTTGCTGGATGAAAGTTTCCATGGCTCCTCGCGCGCCGTTAGCAAGGCGGCCCGTTCCCTGATCAGCTTTAAGCCCCATGCCTCCCAGCTTATTTTTATTGTGGGCGATATGCATGGCACCGGGGTGAATGTGGAAGACCGCCATTTGAACATGGGACATTTTTTGGCGGCCCTGCCCTTTGATCACATGATCACACTGGGGCACTATGCCCGCTATATCGGTGACGGGGCGCGACTGATCCCCTCGCCCCAAAGAAAGGTTAAGCATGTGGAGGATGTAAACGCGCTTTTGACATACCTTGAACAGATTTTAAAGCCCGGATCGGCCATCGCCGTTAAAGGGCTGGGCAATGTGGCCTTTCACAGAATACGAACAAAAATTGAAAATTTTAAAGGATAAAACAGATGAAAAAACTCCATATACTTTTTTTGGTCGCCTGGTCGCTGATAATGATCGCCCAGGGAGCGACGGCTCAAAGCAGCGCCAAGGACAAGTTTTTTGCCGATTATGAGGCGATAGTAAACAAAATGCAGGCGGACAATGCGGAGGTGCTTTCTCCCGGGAATTACAAAAAGGCCATAGCGCTTTTTGAAGAGGCGAACAAGGCTTACGAGGAAAAGGAAAGTACGCGGGAGATAAGGGAAATGCTGGAAGAATCGGCCGCCTATGCCCGTAAGGCCGCGGAAGTGATAAGGCTGGCCCATGTGACCCTGGAAAACGCCATAGAAGCCCGTGACGCGGCCATAGAGGCCGAAGCGGCCTTGTATGCCTCCCGGCTATGGGAAGAAGCGGAGGAGGTTTTTAACAAGGCCGCGGAGAACCTGGAGGATAATGACGTTGAGGACGCCAGGGAATATGGCGATGAGGCGGAGCAGCTTTATCGCCAGGCGGAGCTGCTGGCCATAAAAAACGGCATCCTCGGCGAGGCGCGAAACGCCATTGGCGTGGCCCGTGATTTAGACGCCGGGGAACTGGCCTATCATACCTTTTCGGACGCCCAAAACCTTTTGGCGCAAACGGAGAAACTTCTGGAGGGCAACCGCTATGCCCGGGAAGAAGCCATGGAAAAAGCGGAAAAGGCCGCCTACCAGGGGCGCCATGCCGCCTATCTGGCCAAAACCATTAAAAGCCTCTCGGAAAAGGAAGAGAACTGGGAAAAGCTGATACTGAAGTTCGAAGAGATTCTGACGGAAATCGGCAGCCAGTTCAATTATGTCCCCGAGTTTGATCAGGGCTTTGACAGCAGCGTAAAGAATATAACCAATTACATCATGAAGCTGAAAGAGGAAAAGAAAAAGCTGATTGCCGAAAACGGCCGTCTGCGGGAAGAGCTGAACACCGTAAAGGAAAAAGAGGCCAGTTCCAGCGCGGAATTGCAAAAAAAACTGGAACGCGAGGCGGCCATTGCAAAGATAAAAGGCTTTTTTAATACTGAGGAAGCCCGCGTTATTTATGAAGGCGACAATATCACCATCCGTCTTAAGGGGCTTACTTTTCCCTCGGGACAATACATCATCCAGCCCGAATATTTTTCCCTGCTTACAAAAGTGCAAAAGGCCCTGCGCGTGTTTCCGGAAAGCCATTATACCGTGGAAGGGCATACCGACGCCCTGGGTAATGCCCGCAAAAACAAAGATTTAAGCGATCAAAGGGCCCGTTCCGTGCGTGAATACCTGATGGCCAATATGGACCTGGATGAGAACCAGATAAGTTCCGTCGGTTATGGCGAGGAAAGACCCGTGGCGACCAATGAAACGCGGGAAGGACGCGCCAGCAATCGCCGGATCGACATCGTTATCCATCTGAATGAGGATTAAACAGGCGGAGCGGCTTTCACATATTTTAGGAATAAACTATACTCCGCTTTAGATTTGACGAAAAACGAAGAATCGGTTAAACTTTTAAACGCCACATGGCATGGCCAGGCGGAATTTGAATCACATCAAATAAAGAAGGCACTCGTTGAAAGGCATTGGATTAAGAGGACAACTAAAGATTGACGGCCGGGAATTCAGCATCACTACCGGAAATGACCCTCAAAAAAATGTAATACGCAGCGAGGTATTTGAATCCGGTAAGTACCTGTTTGGCAATGAGGATTTTTACAATATCCGGGAAGCGGCCTCCGATGACAAGCCGGATGAGGATTATCTGAAGCAGGTTACCGAAAATACCCATAAAACAACGGTAAATGAAATAAAAGTCCTCTTTCGCATCTTTGAAAAAATTAAACAACTCCGCCAATATCTTCCGCATTACAGGCTGGGCAAGGTATTCTACACGCGTAACTTTTTGCCCGAGGCCATGGACAATTTCAAACGGGTTGTGGAGCTGAACCCCACATTCGTCAGAGGCTATCAACGCCTGGGTCAGGCCTGTTTGCAGGCCGGTAAACCGGAAGAAGCCCTGGAAGCCTTTAAAAAAGCCTATGCCCTTCATCCCGAATATCCGGATATTAACAACGCTTTGGGCGTCACCTATACCGCTCTGAATAATCTGCCGATGGCTTCCCGTTTTTTTAAGGAAAGCCTGAAGTTAAAGGAAGATTTTAAGGAAGCCAACTTCAACCTCGGCGTTGTGCTTTTCCTTTCCACCCTGGATGAAAAAAACAGCGACGACCGTGTCATTATTCCCGCCCGGTTCATGCGCTCCTATAAAGAAATTAGCAAGGACCCCCAGTACAGTTCCAAAATATGGGAGTTGCAGTTTGAGCGTACCAATGACGCCCTTAACAGCGGCAAAAGGGATGTGGTGGTCGAGAAGGTGCTGGAGCTGCAACAAAAGATTCTCTGTTTTGATGATTCCGGCGATGTGATGGACCTCTTTTTCCTTCAGTTTATGTATGGCGGGCAGGAGATCGACAACGACGGCATCCGGCATTTTACCGAAATGATCAACGAAGAGGTGGAGCAGCATCAAAACTATGCGGACTATTGGAATGAACTGGGCATCATTCACCTGATACAGTGCCGGGAGTACTTTTTAAAAGCCCTTTCCGAATTTGAAAAATCAAAAAAGAGCGATCCTAATTTTCAGGCCGCTCAAAAAAACACCCAGCTTTTGCAGCGAGGCAAAAAAGGGTTCCTTATTTTATTACGCGCTATTCTGAAATAAATCATCATGGCCGCATCCGTACTTGTCGTCGATAATGAAAAACGCATGTGCGCCCTTATCCGGGGCACGCTGGAGATGGAACCGGACCTTTCGGTTCAAACCGCGTATTCCGGCGACCAGGCCCTGTCTCTCCTTAATTCTTCTGCTTTTGACATCGTGCTTACCGATCTTAAAATGAGCCCCATGGATGGCCTGACTCTGCTTAAAAAGATAAAGGAGGATTTCCCCGCCACGGATGTGTTGTTAATGACCGCCTATGCCTCTCAGGAAACCGCCGTGGAAGCCATGCAGTCCGGGGCGTTTGACTATCTGATTAAGCCCTTCAGCATGGATGAGCTGCTCCTGCGCATCCGGCGCATTTTGCGGCAACGCGACCTGGAAAAGGAAAACGCCCGCCTCCGGGAAAAAGAGCTGCATACCTCGGGGATGAGCGGCATTGTTGGCAAAAGCAAAAAAATGCGTCAGGTATTTGACATGATCCACCGGGTGGCTGAAAAAGAGGCCACGGTGCTTATACGCGGAGAAAGCGGCACGGGGAAGGAACTGATCGCCCGGGCCATCCATGCCCATTCGCCCCGAAAAGAGAAGCCGTGGATCGCCATCAACTGCGCCGCTCTTCCCGAAACGCTTTTGGAAAGCGAACTTTTTGGCTACGAAAAGGGGGCCTTTACCGGAGCGGTAAGCGCCAAACCCGGCTTGTTTGAAAGGGCTAACGGCGGCACGCTGTTTCTTGATGAAATCGGCGATCTGCCCCTGAGCCTGCAATCCAAGCTGTTGCGGGTTCTACAAAACCGGGAGGTAATCCATCTTGGGGGACATAAGCCCATTCCCATCGATGTCCGTCTGATCACGGCCACACATCAGAATCTGGAGGCCATGATTGAGAAACAGACCTTTCGCGCGGACCTCTATTACCGTATCAACCTTTTTCCCATTCGGCTGCCCGCCTTGAGGGAACGCAAGGAAGATATTCCCGAACTGATTGAATTCATTATGCGCGACTACCCGGATAAAATCATGCATCCCCGGGCAAAGCTTAAACTGATGCAATATGATTTTCCCGGTAATATCCGCGAATTGAGGAATATTATAGAACGCGCCGCCATCCTAAGCGAGAATATGATTGAGGATGTGGACTTACCTGTCGCCGCGGCCCCCGTAAACAGGGAAACGCCATCGCCGGAAGCGGGGCGGGAACTGTTACCCGAGGAAGGGCTTGTTCTCGATGAGCATCTTGAGCGGCTTTTGCGCGAAGCGTTGCGCCGGGCGCCAAATAAGTCGGAAGCGGCCAAACTTTTGGGCATCACCCGTCGCCGGCTCTATTCCATGATGGAAAAATTTAATATGGGTAAATAAATCTCAGGAAATTTTAAAACTATCCGCCCGTATTAAATCGCGTATCACCCACCACAGCATTTGCGGTTTCTTTTTTATCATGGACAGGCCGTAGGGCAAACAGGCCCGGCCATAGGGGATATAAAACCGTACCGGTATGCCTTCCCCCCGGGCCATGCGCACGGTTTGCATGGGCAGCCCGTATAGCTGCTCCAGCTCCCATGAATTTTCTTTTTCACGCACAATGCCCATGCATCTTTTTAAAAGAGGAACATTATGCGTGGCCACGGCGATATGGCGGGCCCGGCCCGAAAGGGCGCTCAATACATCGGTAAAACCGGCTTCGGGGTCTTTATGCGGATCGGCGGGGTCGGCCCATTCCCCCTTAACAATGCGCACGGGCACGCCCATTTCAATGATCTTTTCGGCGTCGCCCAGGCTGCGGTTCCAGCGGGCGGGCAGGGTATAGCTCAGATTATTATAGTCACTCAGTGTTTTTTCAAACAGAGAGAGGTTGCGATCCGCCGTATCGGGGCTCTGCGCGTCAAAATGGATGCGCAGATTTCCCCCGCGGGCCACGGAAACGATTTCATTCATTAACGAGGCATCATAACCGATGGCGGGTGTTTTTATGGAAAGGTAGCAGTTCAGCCTATGGCGGATAATCTGTTCGGCGGCCTCAATATAGGCGTCGGCCACAATACGGAAATCATCGCCATTATTGTTCCAGGGACAAATGGTGGCGGAAAAGCCCAGGGGCTCAATTTTCCGGCAGGCTTCAATGGCCTCTTCCACACGGGTTCCCACGATATAGCCCATGGAAATCCGCTTAAAAATTTTATCTTTAATGCCCGCGGCCTTAGTTGTCGTTTCCATGTTCCGACCAAATTTTATTTTTTATGTAACAGGCGGAGTCCAGGGCCAAACCTTTTAAACCCCGCGCGGAAAAGGGATAGATTAACGGTGACTTATAACGGCGCACCTTGTCGGTCCAAACATGCATCCATTGTGCGTCCCATCCCAGAAACTCAAAACTTTTTAGCTGTTCCCTAAAGGCATATTCAATGGCCCCGTGCATCAGCAGAACACCCGGCGAGCAGCGGGCGTACGCTTCGTCATAGCCTATTTTAAACACCCAGAAGCGTTTCGCTTCACGCAGGCCCAAAAGCACGCCCACCACTTTATTGGCGATGGTCATCGTACCCACGCGCAGCGTACCCTTGCGCGCGGCCTTATGGCCGTAAACAGTGTAAAACCGCGCCAGATCCCGGCGATGCAGAAGAGAACTGCCATTGCGCCCTTTCCAGTTGGCCGCTTCCACGCGGAAGACCTCCTCCAGCAGCGGCTCCACATCCGTTTCGGCAACGTCATGTATACGGAGGGTTACCTCTCCCAGTTTTTCGGCGCGTCTGCGGGCCCGGCGCATATCGGATTTCCGTCGCGATGAAAGGCTCTGCTCAAAGGTCTCCCAGTCACTGTCGATGGATATCCAGGGGCAGCCGCCTCCTTCCCGCAGGGAGTGCAGGGAATGATAGTGAAAAACCTGCCGGATAAGCGACAGCTCCTCGGATTCCTTTGGGAGGCGTCTCAGGGAAATGGGCAATCCCTGTTTTAGCAGGCTCTGCAAAAGCGTTTGGAGGGCTTCACGGTCTTTGTATAAAAGTCCGCCCGGTTCACCGAGGGCGGGGGTGCCCAGTATCTCCAGCTTGCGGAATCCGTTCTCTTCATGGATAAACAGGGGAGCGATGGCTGTGATCGCGTCGTCGTCTTCTTCCGCCAGAACATACAGTTCATCCTCGCCGCAAAAGGCCCGGGCGCAGGAACTCATCCAATCCCAACCGATCAGCGGATTGTTCATCTTCTTTTCAAGTTCAAGCCAGCCGTCCTTTAATTCTTCAAGTTCGCTGAGTTTTTTTATAATACGCATGGGGAAATTCCGTAATATTATTTACTCTTACCGCTTCAGAGACAACCTTCGGCATCCGCGGCGTGTCAAATTAAAGCCACACCTTAAATGGTTACTTTACACACAAAAAAACGGCGCCGCATACATAAAAAGGGGCAAGGGGCCGTTATTCTCTTAAAAAATCTTTTAGCACCCGGCCGATGGCTGTATTATCTATGTATTTCCCACGCACGGAATCCTCGCCGGCGACATAGGCAAAAAAACGGGAACTACCCGTTCC
The DNA here is from genome assembly GCA_027006055.1 of Calditrichia bacterium. Taxonomy (GTDB): domain Bacteria; phylum Calditrichota; class Calditrichia; order Calditrichales; family J004; genus J004. Next base: position 18,602 of record JALTKX010000241.1, read on the forward strand.
GCTGGCGAAAAAAGGTATCAGGCTGTTGCTATGGTAATCCGAGTGAAACTCCATGCCGGGAAGTTTCCCCCGGCCCTTGTTCCCCACGGGCTTCCATGTCATGCGTCCCCCGCTTTTCATACCCGGACCGGAGAGCAGGCCCGTTTCATGATCCCCGGTGACGATAAGCAGATTCTTTTGCCATCCGCCATGGGCCTCGATCCATTGCATCACCGCGCGCACGGCCTTGTTGAAGGCGATTTCCTCTTCGATCAGCCTTCCGGGACGGTTGGCGTGTCCCGCCCAATCCACCGCGCCGCCCTCAATCATCAGATAAAAACCGCCGTGGTTCGTGTTTAAAACATTAAGGGCGGCCAGGCTCATTTCGCTCAATGTGGGTACGTTTTCGTTAAAGGGAACCACAAAGGGATCGGCGTTCACATCACCGGGGCGCTCTTCCTGTAAGGTGGTGCCGGCATAGGGTACGGCCAACACTCTTTTGATATCGCCGCTGGAGGCCAAATCGCGGATATCCCCGCGTTTTTCAACAAGCGTCCAGGGATCATTCGTTCCGTCGCCATCGGCGTCGGCGCCCGCGCGGCCCGCAAGCACCTTCTCCCAGGTTTCCCGGCCGCCCACCTTATCATAAACCGCGGTCTCTCTTTTTTTGCCCCCGGCGTCATAATCCGGATGCCCGGCGCCCATAATCACCTCCAGGGGACTTTCCAGAATCATCTCCCGGGCGATTTGGGCGTAGTTTTTTCTGGATACATTATGGACGGAAAAAGCGGCGGGCGTGGCATGGCTTAGCGGTACGGTGGTGACCACCCCGGTGGCCTTGCCCAGGCTGTCGGCAATTTCCAGAATGTTTTTAAGCGGTTTCTTGTTTACATCCACGCCTATGGCGCCATTATAGGTTTTATGCCCCGTGGCCATGGCGGTTGCGGCGGCGGCGGAATCCGTGGGCTTACGCAAAATATAGTCCATGCTCAGCCAGGCGGAGTCCGACAGGTAATCTCCCCCGGCGGAAAAGGTGCTCATGGCCAGCTTGACGGCAAAGCTGTCGTAGGGCTGCTTCCCCAGTTCTCCATATTGATAGTAGGAAGCCGCTTCGATCTGCGAAAAGCCGCAGCCGTCGGCAATCATAATGATAACATTTTGCGGCGCAGGGGACTGAAGCGGGGAAATATCCTTTGCGGATGGCGTATGTTGGGGTGAATTACAGCCGGCAAGGAAAATAAGGCCGATGATTAAAAGTGACGGGAAACGCATGGCAACTCCTGGCAATGTTATGAGAATTTATTTTTATTTATGGGGAATAGAAAATATCTCCCCGCGATTAAAAGAGCAACATAGGGAAACCTCCCGCACGGGGCAAGGGGCCGGGTCTTTTCAGTGGAGCGAAATAACCCGAGATATCCCTTTTCATAACATTTCCCGGAACAGGTGGAATAATTTATCCAAAACCCTTTGCCAAAAAGACGGGATAACGTATATTGGACTGTTCTCACTAACCCCGAAATGCGTATGATCTCCAAGATATTTTCGGCAGCGCTGATGGGCATTGACGCCTATATCGTGGAAGTGGAAACCCACATGGAAAGGAATATGCCCAGCTTCAATATCGTCGGTCTTCCCGATAATGCCGTGCGTGAAAGCCGTGAACGGGTAGTGGCCGCCCTGAAAAGCTCGGCCTACCCCTATGTACATCAGCGGCGCATAACCATCAACCTGGCTCCGGCGGATATCAAAAAAGAAGGCTCGGCCTATGATCTGCCCATCGCCATCGGCATGCTGGCCGCGCAGGGCGATGTGAGCGATGAGGCCCGGCTTAATGAGTATGTGATGGTGGGGGAGTTGGCCCTGGACGGTTCCGTGCGTCCCGTTCACGGCGCCTTGCCCATGGCCATCACCGCCGGAGGAAAGGGCTTCCGGGGTATCATTGTCCCGGAGGAAAATGCCCGGGAGGCTTCCATGGGACATCCCGATTTACAGGTGATACCGGTGGGACACCTGACGGATGTGGTCAATTTTTTAAACGGACAACTCGACATCACCCCGCATGCAAGCGACTTTGACCGGCTTTTTGCCCAAAACGATCACACGCTGTTGGATTTTTCGGATGTGAAAGGTCAGGAACAGGCCAAACGGGCTTTGGAAGTCGCCGCCGCGGGCGGACACAATATCATTATGATCGGGCCGCCGGGGTCCGGAAAAACCATGCTGGCCAAGCGTTTTGCCACCATTTTGCCGCCGCTGAGCCTGGAAGAGGCCATCGAGTCCACAAAGATACACTCCGTTGCCGGCAGCCTTTCCGCCGACGACGGTCTGATCACGCGCCGCCCCTTCCGCTCCCCCCATCATACCATTTCCGACGCCGCCCTGGTGGGAGGAGGTAAGTATCCGCGCCCCGGAGAGGTGAGCCTGGCCCATCACGGGGTTCTCTTTTTGGATGAATTGCCCGAATTTAAAAAGAATGTGCTGGAAGTGATGCGCCAACCCATGGAAGACGGACGGGTGACCATTGCCCGCGCGGCCCTCTCCCTGACCTATCCGGCCAAGTTTATGCTGGTGGCGGCCATGAATCCCTGTCCCTGCGGCTATTATGGCGACTCCTCGCGCACATGCAGTTGCGCGCCCCAGCAGATTCAGCGCTATCTGGCCCGGGTTTCGGGGCCATTACTGGACCGCATCGATATTCACATCGATGTGCCGGCCGTAAACTTTAAGGAGCTCGCCTCCGAGCGGGGAGGGGAGTCCTCCGCAACCATCCGTGAACGGGTGCAAAAGGCGCGCTTAATACAACTCCGCCGCTTCGAAAAGGAAAAGCATCTGTTCAGTAACGCCCATATGCAATCGCGCGAAATACGGAAGTATTGCAAACCCGGCCCCGGGGGGCTGGACTTGCTGAAAACGGCCATCACCCGTCTGGGGCTATCCGCCCGGGCCTACGATCGCATCCTTAAAGTGGCCCGAACCATTGCGGATCTGGAAAACAGCGACCGCATAGAGAACGCCCATATCAGCGAGGCCATTCAGTATCGCACGCTGGACAGGGATATATGGCAATAACTTTATACCGCCGACAAGGCAAAAAAGAAAGCGTGGAAAGAATGAATTACAGGCGTACGAAAAACTTCATTTTGGCAATGACACTGCTGCCCGCTCTCCTTTGGGCTCAGGATAGCACCGGGCGGGGCGCCAGGGCGGCCGATTCCACGAAGGTCAATCTGCTATACCTACCCGTTTCCCTGCTGCATGATTCCACCGCCCATTTCAATCTGGAGCTCTCTCCGGACAGCAGTCACCGGATTTATATCCCGAAGATCACCCTGCCGGAAAATCCCCTTGAAATCGACAGGCGCGGGACTTCCTATTACACGCCGCGGGTGGTGCGGGATGAACTGGACAGGGCCATGAACCGGCCCCGCGCGGAGAGTTTTGTGCCGGTTCTGGCGCTGGCGCCGTTGGCCATCCGGCTGGCGGAAAAACATTTGTCGATAGAAAAACTCTTACAAAAAAACGCGCGGGACTATCTGGTTCCCGAAAGAAGCTGGCGTCTGCTTAAAATTCTTTGGCAAAAGGCGCCGCTTAATGTGGCGGAGTTATACGCCATGCGCCAGAGTTACAGCGCCGGCGCCCTGGAAAAGGAATTACAGGCTCTTTCAGAAAAAGGTTTGCTGAAAACACGGAAGACGGGAAACGGTATTGTCCTTTTTTTTCCGGCGGAGAAACCGCGCCGGGTGTTGAAATATTTTACAGAGGCCATATCTCTTGAAAAAAACGACGCGCAGACGCTGAAAATTTTATTGCAACGAAAGAAGGAACTGGAGGCGTTGACCACTCCATGAAAACGGCCATAATGATACACGGCGGCGCCTGGGATATTCCCGATGCTCTGCACGCGGCCCATGAAGAAGGCCTGATGCGCGCCCTTGAGGCGGGATACGCGCGGCTCAGGGCAACAAACGACGCCCACGCGACCTGTTTAAGCCTGTTGCGGATTTTAGAGGATGAGCCCGTCTTTGACGCCGGCACCGGTTCCTTTTTAAACGCCGAGGGCGAGGTGGAGATGGACGCGGGCATTATGTCCGGCGAGGATTTAAGCGTTGGCGCCGTGGCCGCTCTGAAAAATATAAAGAACCCCATCCTTGTGGCCGAGGCGGTACGCGCGAAGACCCAGCATGCCATGCTGGCGGGCGAAGGAGCCTTGCGTTTCGCTCTCGGAGAGGGCTTCCGTCGCGTGGAAACGGAAGAGCTGCTTACGGGCAGGGAAAAAGAACGCTATCTGGCCCTGAAAAAGAAAAAAAATGTACGCATAAAATCCTTTTTTGAGCATCGGCCCTCGGATACCGTGGGCGCTGTTGTTCTGGACGGCCGGGGAAGGCTGTCCGCGGGGACAACGACGGGCGGCACGCCCTATAAGCTGGCGGGAAGGGTAGGCGATGTGCCTGTGGCCGGCAGCGGTTTTTATGCCGATAACAGGAGCGGCGCCGTTTCGGCTACCGGTTGGGGTGAAGGTATTTTGCGCGCGGGGCTGGCGCTGCGGGTAATACGGGCAATGGAGTCGGGCAGGGAACCCGGCGCGGCGGCCCGTGAAGCCATTTCCTTTTTAAAATCCCGCATTAACGGCGAAGCTGGCGTTATTGCCTTAAATAACGAGGGGCGGGCCGGGTTTTATTTTAATACGCCCTGCATGGCTGTGGGTTATGCTGGGCCGGCCGGGATTGAGTATGCTCGGGTTATGCGGCGCGGCGAGCGGGAAATATGATGAGCGCCCTTTTCAGAATTATCCGTCCCGGTAATGTGTTAATCACCTTCCTTTCCGTGCTTACCGCCGCCTGGCTGGTAAGCGACGCCCTATTTACATCGCTCCTGCTGCGCGCCGCCCTGGCCGCCTCTTGTGTGACGGCCGCCGCCAATATCATAAACGACATTTTTGATCTGGATATAGACCGTGTTAACCGCCCCGGACGGGTATTACCCTCCGGCAGGCTTAGCCTGCCCGCCGCGCGCCTTTTTTACAAAATCCTGAACATGGTCGCCCTGGCCCTGGTTATTGATCGTCCGCCCTTGTTCCTGATCATAGCGGGCTCTCAACTAGTGTTGTATGTTTACAGTCGTTCCTTTAAAAAGATGATGCTTATCGGCAATGTGCTGGTGGCTTTTATGGGCGGATTGGCCTTTGTGTACGGCGCTTTGGCCGCCGGCGACGCTACGGCCGGACTTTTTCCCGCGCTGTTTGCCGCTCTGTTTCATTTTTCGCGGGAACTGATCAAAGACCTTCAGGATGTGGAAGGGGACAGAAAATATCAGGCGCATACCTTCGCCGTCCGCTTTGGCGCGGAAAATGTTGTAAAAATGGTCGACGCCGTCTTCGTTCTGCTCAGTGGAATTTTGTTGCTGCCATTTTTGTTAAGTATGTATAATGTTTATTATATTTACATGGTAGTGCCGGGAGTTATGCTGGTGATGCTCTATTGTTCGTGGCAACTCCATAAAGACCCGGGCGCGGAGACTCTTTCCCGCATGAGCGCTCTGTTAAAGGCAGATATGCTGATTGGCCTTGTATCCATAATCGTGGGGGTGAAATTATGATCTTTTCCTTGATAGAAAACCTGGAACATGTGGATATCATTCTCGCATCCGCCTCGCCGCGACGTTTTGAGCTGTTAAAAAGCGTGGGGCTGGACTTTAAAGTGGTTCCGGCCAATATAGACGAGGAAAATATACGGATTACGGAACCGGGGTCACTGGTGCAGGAGTGTGCCCGGCAAAAGGGTGAGGAAGTGGCCCGGCTTTACCCGGATCATCTGGTGATCAGCGCGGATACGCTGGTTTCCCTGAATGGTACGATTATGGGCAAGCCTAAAAATGAAGACGAGGCTTATGACATGCTGGCCGGGTTATCGGGTAAAACGCACCAGGTTTATACCGCTTTCGGTTTGTTTTACAAACGTTATGAAAAAGAGCTGCTGCACCTAGTATCCACCGATGTAACCATGCGGGAATTGAGCGATGACATTATAATGGCCTATATCGGAACGGGAGAACCCATGGATAAGGCCGGGGCCTATGCCATACAGGGGCAGGGCGCCATGCTGATCGAAGGCATTCATGGCAGCTATTCCAATGTGGTGGGCTTTCCGCTGGCACAGTTTTTTGACAAGCTGGATCACTTTTTAGGAACACTGGTATTAACCGAAACAGCAGGTGACATTTGAAAAAAATACTTTTTGTGGATGATGATCCCAATATGCACCGCATGGTTGAACTGTTTTTACGGTCGGCGGGAGTGGAGCTTATATTCGCGGGCAACGGGCGCTCCGCGCTGAAACACATGGAAAATCACAACTTTGATATGATTTTTTCCGATATTCAAATGCCGGAGATGGATGGCATAACCCTGTTAAAACATCTGCGGGAAAAAGGGGATGCCACGCCTTTTATCATCGTATCGGCATTCGGTCAGGAAAGTGTGGCGGAAAAAGCGTTGGCCCTGGGCGCCAGCGATATTGTAAACAAACCCTTTGACCGCGAAACTTTGCTTGCAAAAATAGGGAAAACGGAATAGCGCGTCAGGCCAGCCGTTTGCCGAATATCTCCAGCTTTTCCGCCAGGTGCGCCAGCGAAGTGGCGCGGAACTGGCGTTCGATCTGTAAGCGCAGGGGCCTCCACTCCTCATGCAGGGGACAGGGCGCGTCATCCTCGCAGCCCGGAATGCCTAAAATACACTCCGTAAACATGGGCCGGGTTTCCAAAATTATTACGATCTCATAAATAGAAATGTCTTCCGGCTTTTTGGAAAGGCGTACACCTCCCTTGGGTCCCCTGTAGGAGACAAGAAGATTGTTTTGTGTTAGCTTCTGCAGGATTTTGGTTAAAAAATGAAATGATATTTTTAACTCTTCTGACATTTTGGAGATGGATATATATTGATCCTGGTCGCTGTTAGCCAGGTGAATCATGGCCCGCAGGCCATATACTGTTGTATTCGATAGCATAGATGTTCCTCGTTTTCGGATGCGCTTATCTTATTCAAAACTTTTTATTTATTCAAATAATCTTCGTCACGTACTCCGCGCCGCTAATTAATATCTTCGGGAAAATAATTAAAAAATGAAGAAACGGCAGCACAGGGAGGATAAATACGGAATACAGTGGGGTTTCCGGGACTTTTACTTAAAACAAGTCTCCAGGGTTTATTTGTATCCCCGTCTGTTTATTTAATGCAAAAGATTGCCTAAATTAAAGTCGTAAATTTTTGACGTGAAAGGAAATTGAAATGGGACACAAGGTTGACAAGAACTGGAAGATAAGCACCATGTGCGTTCATGGAGCGGGTGGATACGATAAAGCCACGGGTTCCGTGGGCAAACCCATCTATCAAACATCCACCTTCGCCTTTGAAAGCGCCCGGGCCGGAGCGGAAATATTTTTGGGGGAACGGGAAGGTTACGTTTACACGCGCATCAGTAACCCTACCCAGGAAGCCTTTGAAAAAGAGATGGCTTTTTTGGAGGGCGGCGAGGCGGCGCTGGCCTTTGGTTCCGGCATGGCGGCCATTTCGGGCGTGATTATGGCGCTTTGTAAAAACGGAGACAATATCGTCTCTTCCGATACCCTGTATGGCGGTTCGCACCAGTTGTTTACCGAAACGCTGCCGCGCTGGGATATCTCAGTGCGCGAGGTGGACGGCACCGATTGCCGGAATGTGGCCGAAGCCCTGGATGACAGAACACGGGCCATCTATATAGAAACCCCGGCCAATCCGACCCTGGCCCTGATCGATATTGAACAATGCGCGGAAATAGCCCATAAGCACGGTATTCCCCTTATTGTGGACAACACTTTCCCGACGCCTTATTTCCAACAACCCTTAAAATTAGGCGCGGATGTGGTGGTGCATTCGGCCACAAAATATATCGGCGGTCACGGCGATACCGTTGCCGGCGTGGCCATAGGTAAAAAAGAGTTTATCGATGAACTGCGCATGGGAATTCTGCGCGATATGGGCGGTATAATCAGTCCCCTGAACGCCTGGCTATTGGTGCGCGGATTAAAAACGCTGGCCATTCGCATGGAGCGGCATCAGGAAAACGCCATGCAGATTGCCAAATACCTGCAATTTCACCCCAAGGTAAAAAATGTATTTTATCCGGGACTGAGCACCCACCCGCAGCACAATCTGGCCAAAAAACAAATGAGCGGATTTGGCGGAATGGTCAGCTTTGAGGTTAAAGGTGGGCGAAAAGCGGGCGAAACTCTAATGAATTCCGTGGAATTGATCACCCTGGCGGTAAGCCTTGGCGACGTCGACTCCCTTATCGAGCATCCCGGCTCGATGACACATTCGACTTACGCGCCGGAAGAGCTGGCCGCCGTGGGCATAACGGAAGGGTTGGTACGTCTTTCCGTGGGCATTGAAGACCCGAAAGATATTATCAACGATCTTTCCCAGGCACTGAATAAAATTAAATAGGAGCGGATATGCGCGTTTTGGTCACCGGTGGAGCGGGGTTTATTGGGTCGCATCTTTGTGACAGGTTGATAGAGCAGGGACATGATGTTATCGCCCTGGATAATTTTTTTACCGGCAGCAAGGAAAATATCCGTCACCTGATCGATCACTGGAACTTTGAACTGGTGCGGCATGATATTACCGAGCCGATTATGCTGGAGGTGGACCGCATATATCATTTTGCCTGCCCCGCCTCGCCGGTGCATTATCAGTACAATCCCGTAAAAACCATAAAAACCAATGTTATGGGTACCATTAACATGCTGGGCATGGCCAAAAGAGTACGCGCCCGGGTTATGCAGGCCAGCACGTCGGAGGTTTACGGCGATCCCCAAATACATCCGCAAAAAGAGGACTACTGGGGGCATGTCAATCCCATAGGCGTGCGCAGTTGTTACGACGAGGGCAAGCGGGTGGCCGAAACGCTGATGATGGACTATCATCGCCAGAGCGGGGTGGATATTAAAATCATCCGCATATTCAATACCTATGGTCCGCGCATGGCCCTGAACGACGGACGGGTGGTAAGCAATTTTATCATCCAGGCCCTGCAAAACAAACCCATCACCATTTACGGCGACGGCAGCCAGACCCGCTCGTTTCAATATGTGGATGACCTGGTAAACGGCAGCATGATCATGATGGAAAAGGAAGACTTTATCGGCCCGGTCAATCTGGGCAATCCTAACGAATTTACCATACTTTCCCTGGCCGAGCAGGTTATTGAACAGACCGGCTCCCGCTCCAGGATTGTTTTTAAGGAACTGCCGCAGGACGACCCGACACAGAGGCAGCCCGACATAAGCCTGGCCAGGGAAAAACTGGACTGGCAACCCGGCATAGAACTTAAGGAAGGTCTGCAAAAGACCATCCCCTACTTTGAGCAGAAACTTAGGGAACAGCAGGCCTGACTGTTCACCCCCTAAATAAGTTTGGAAAACCCTGCCTTTTTTAGTAAATTTTCACCTTTTTCGTAAGGGATTTAGGTGTTTTTGCCTTTTTTTTACTCACTTTTTTATAACATTCACATCGATCGATTTTAAGGCAGAGAAGGAGACGATTTAATGTCGGGACATTCCAAGTGGCATTCTATAAAACATAAAAAAGCAAAAGTAGACGCGGCACGCGGAAAAATTTTTACAAAACTGATCAAGGAAATTACCGTGGCGGCCCGCATGGGCGGCGGCGACCCGGATATGAATCCCCGCCTGCGGGTGGCGGTGGCGGCGGCCAAGGCAGCCAACATGCCTTCCAAAAACGTGGATAATGCCATAAAAAAAGGTACGGGAGAAATGCCCGGCGTGGTTTATGAGGACGTCTCGTATGAAGGATACGGTCCCGGAGGCGTGGCCATGTTTATCGAAGCGGTTACCGACAATAAAAACCGCACCGTGGCGGAAATACGGCATCTTTTTTCCAAGCATGGCGGTAATTTGGGGGAAAGCGGCAGCGTGGCCTGGATGTTTGAACGCAAGGGCATGATAACCGTACCCGCGGAAAATTACAGTGAAGACGAGCTGTTTGAGATAATCATTGAAGCCGGCGCGGAGGAAATGGAAAGGGAAGGCGACAGTTATGTCATCTATACCGCCTTTGAGGATTTTAACGAAGTACGCAACCATTTGGAGGAAAAGGGCGTAACCATTGAGTCCGCCGAGCTGACGCGCATTCCGCAAAATACGGTTTCCCTGGCCGGTAAGGAGGCCGAACAGTTAATGAAGATGATGAACATTCTGGATGAGCATGATGACGTGCAGAACGTATTCGCCAATTTTGATATTGAAGACGCGGAAATGGAAAGGATTTTAGGCGAATAAAAAAGTCCAAGCGAATACTGGGCATAGATCCCGGATTAAATGTGACGGGTTACGGGATCATAGACGTGGCGGGCAGCAGGCTGCTGCCGGTTACCTACGGGCATGTAAGAACCTCTTCCGCGACGGGTCTGCCCGAAAGACTGTTAAAAATACATGAGGCGATAACGTCATTGCTGGCCGAATTCAGACCGGATGATGTGGCCGTTGAAAATATTTTTTATGCCGACAATGTAAAAACGGCCATTGTAATGGGTCATGCCCGGGGAGCGATCCTGGTGGCGGCGAAAACCGCGGGCGCCGATGTGTACGAATATAGTCCGCGCGAGGTAAAAATGTCCGTGGTGGGCAACGGAGCGGCATCGAAAAGCCAGGTTAAGTTTATGGTGGCCCGTCTGTTGAGCATAAAGGAGACCATCACGCCCGATGACGCCAGCGATGCCCTGGCCGTGGCCTTGTGCCGCTGGCATCGCCAAAAATTGAATCTCAGGGGTTAAGTAAAAACATCGATGTTTGAATATATACAGGGAATCCTGGAAACAAAAACGCCAACGCATACCGTGCTTGATGTACAGGGTCTAGGTTACAGATTATCCACATCGCTTTCTACTTTCGAGAAACTGCCCTCCGTTGGAGAAAAGACAAAACTGTATGTATATACCCATGTGCGCGAAGACCAGTTTAACCTGTTCGGCTTTAGCGATACGCGTGAAAGGGACGTATTTTTGGCCCTGCTCTCCATTTCGGGAATCGGTCCCAGGCTGGCGCAAACCATTTTATCCGGGATGACCCCGGCGGAGCTTATCGCGGCCATCGGGCAAAAAGATGAAAAACGGCTTAACGCCATCAGCGGGGTGGGGAAGAAGACGGCCCAGCGGTTGATTGTTGAGCTAAACGGAAAATTTGAGGATGATATGCTCATTCCCGGACAGCCGGAAGAAGAGAAAAGCCCTCCCCTTAACAGTATGGAAAAAGAGGCCTTAATGGCCCTGCTGGCCCTGGGGTATAAAAAGCCCGTTGCCGAAAGGGCGCTGGCGCGCATAAAAAAACAGGGGCGCTATACAAGTTTGGAAGCCTTGTTAAAAGACGCCCTGCAGGTGGTGTAGATGAGCGATATCATCAGGCCCGGCTTTAACGAAGACGACGCGGACATAGAGCTTAGCCTGCGTCCGCAAAGCCTAAAGGATTTTATCGGTCAGGAAAAGGTGAAGGAAAACCTGTCCGTTTTTATCGAGGCCGCGCTGCAAAGGGAAGAAGCCCTGGATCATGTTCTGCTATACGGACCGCCGGGCTTGGGCAAAACCACGCTGGCCATGATCCTGAGCCGGGAACTGAACGTGGACATAAAAACCACTTCCGGGCCCGTTTTGGAACGCGCGGGAGACCTGGCGGGCCTGCTGACGAACCTGAACGACAAAGACGTCATGTTCATCGATGAGATTCACCGCGTGAACAATGTGGTGGAAGAATTCCTCTATTCGGCCATGGAAGACTTTCACATAGACATCATGCTGGATAAGGGCCCCAACGCCCGCTCCGTTCAACTGGCGCTGGCCCCTTTTACCCTTGTGGGGGCAACGACCCGCGCCGGTTTGTTAACGGCGCCCATGCGGGCACGCTTTGGCGTTGTGTTGCGCATGAACTATTATGAGGCCGGGGAGTTGGCGCTTATCATCAAGCGATCGGCTCATATTTTAAATATTCCGATCGATGAGGCCGCCGCCCTGGAGATAGCGGGTCGCTCGCGCGGCACGCCGCGCGTGGCCAACCGTCTTTTGCGACGCATCAGGGATTTTGCCCAGGTGCTGGCCGATAACCGGATCACGCTGGACGTGGCCCGCGACGCCCTGGAGCGGCTGGATGTGGACAGCAGGGGGCTGGATGAAATGGATAAACGCATCTTAAAGGTTATTATTGAAAAATATAACGGCGGGCCCGTGGGGCTGAATACCATTGCCGTGGCCGTTGGAGAGGAGAGCGATACCATAGAAGAGGTCTATGAGCCCTTTCTGATTCAACAGGGATTTATAAAAAGGACGGCCCGGGGCCGTATGGTTACCCAAAGCGCTTATGAGCACTTTGGGCTAAGCAGGGGAAACAATCCGGACTCTTTGCAAGAGAGTCTGTTCTAATTTAATAAACGTAGTTAGGAGTTTACGTATGAAGCTTTCCGAAATAACATTTGATGTTCCCGGAAAATTGGTTGCCCAGTACCCGATAGAGAAACGGGACGAGTGCCGCTTAATGGTTGTCAATCGCAAGGAGCGTTCCTACGATGAGAAGATATTCAAGGACGTTATCGACTATTTAAACGAAGGCGACGCCATTGTGGTAAACGACACCCGTGTTTTTCCGGCCCGGGTATTTGGCGTCAAGGAAAAAACAGACGCCCAGGTGGAGCTTCTTTTGCTGCGCCAACTGGAAAAAACCATGTGGGAAGTTTTGGTAAAGCCGGCCCGAAAAGTGCGCGTGGGGAATCGTATTCAAATTACCGAAGACCTGGGCTGCGATGTTATTGATAATACCACCTCCGGCGGCCGCGTGGTTCGTTTTGATTATAACGGCGCGGATTTTTTTGATCTGATCGGCAAGGTGGGTAAAACGCCCCTGCCGCCTTATATCAAGCGCGAAGCGGAAGAAAAGGATAAAACCACCTACCAGACGGTTTATGCCAAAAAGAATGGCGCCATTGCCGCCCCGACGGCGGGATTGCATTTTACCGAAGAGCTTTTGGAAAAAATAAAGGCCAAGGGCGTTAAGATTATTCCCATTACCCTGCATGTCGGCCTGGGCACCTTCCGGCCCATACAGGTGGAAGATATCTCCCGTCACAGCATGGACTCCGAATATTATGAAGTTTCTCCCGAGTCCGCCGAAGAGATAAATGAGGTGAAGCGCAACGGCGGTAAGATTTTTGCCGTGGGCACCACCGTGGTGAGGGCCCTGGAAACCATTGCCACCGTGGACAAGTTTGTAAAAGCCAATTCCGGCTGGACCGACAAGTTTATCCATCCGCCCTATATGTTTAAAATAGTGGACGGTTTGATCACCAACTTTCACTTTTCCGGTTCAACGCTCTTTTTACTGACCTGTGCCTTCGCCAGCCATGACATGATGATGGAAGCCTATAAAATGGCCATCAAGAAGAAATACCGTTTTCACAGTTATGGCGACGCCATGTTGATCGTCTAAGCGATGATGGCATGGATTGAGCAGCTCATTGCGCATGTTGATCCGCTCACCGCTTATCTGTTGCTTTTCATCAGCGCCTTTGTGGAAAATACCTTTCCCCCGGTTCCCGGGGATACGGTAACCGTTATAGGCGCCTATCTTATTACAACGGGTAAGCTTTCCTTTTACGGAGTATGGCTTTCAACCACAATGGGCAGTGTTCTGGGTTTTTTCACGATGTTTGTCATCGGCTCACGCTTTGGTACCGCCTTTATTGAAAAAGGCCGTCGCTCAAGCTATTTTCAGCCGGAGAACATCGTAAAAACAGAACTTTGGTTTGATAAATATGGTTACTGGATTATTGCCGCCAACCGCTTCCTGAGCGGAACACGCAGCGTAATCTCTTTGTTTGCCGGTATCTTTAAGCTAAAATGGATGCCGGTTCTTTTTTTGGCAACCCTCAGCGCCTTGGTCTGGAACGGTTTATTGATGCTGGCGGGTTACCTGCTGGGTTCCAACTGGCCGCTGATTCTGGACTATATCAGCCAGTACAACAAGGTTGTGATTGTGTTGACCGTAGTCGTGGCAGGCGGCTTTATTATTTATCGTTATTTAAAAAAGAGAAAAAAATGAAGAATACGGTTCGGGTACGCTTTGCTCCCAGTCCCACGGGGTATGTGCATATTGGCAGTTTACGCACGGCCCTGTATAATTATCTGTTTGCCCGCAAAAACAAGGGCGCTAATATTTTGAGAATCGAGGATACGGATCGCAACCGCCTGGTGGAAGGCGCGGTGGAAAACCTTGTGCGCACCATGGCATGGGCCGGCATCGATTTTGACGAGAGCGTGGAAAAAGGAGGGCCTTTTGGCCCCTACCGTCAGTCGGAACGCCTCGATATCTATAAAAAACATATCGACCTTTTGCTGGAAAAGGGTCATGCCTATTATTGCTTTGCCACGGCGGAAGAGCTGGATGAGATGCGCCGGCAACAGGAAGCGCGCGGCGAGGCCCCCAAATATGACGGCCGTTACCGGGATTATCCCCCGGATCAGGCCCGGAGGCGCGTTGAACAGGGCGAGGCTTATGTCGTCCGCATGCGCGTGCCGGACTCCGGCGAAACCCGTTTTAGGGATGTGGTGCGCGGCGAGGTGGCTTTTCAAAACGATCTCCTTGACGATCAGGTATTGCTTAAGGGGGACGGCTTTCCCACCTACCACCTGGCCAATGTGGTGGATGATCATCTGATGGGGGTGACCCATGTTATCCGGGGAGAAGAGTGGCTGCCCAGCACGCCTAAGCATGTGCTGTTATACCGCTTTTTCGGCTGGGAAATGCCCCAATTTGCCCATCTGCCCCTGTTGTTAAATGCCGATCGCAGTAAGCTGAGTAAACGTCAGGGCGATGTAGCCGTGGAAGATTATATCAAAAAAGGCTATCTGCCCCAGGCCCTGGTTAATTTTGTGGCCCTTTTGGGCTGGAATCCCGGTGAAGACCGCGAACTGTTCGGCATGGACGAGCTCACGGAAGCCTTTAGCCTGGAAAAAGTGAACAAGGCCGGCGCGGTGTTTGATGTGGATAAACTCAACTGGATGAACGGTCAGTATCTGCGCGAGATGGAAACCGGGCCCTTGACGGCCTTCCTTAAGCCTTTTTTTGAACGGGCCGGGCTCGACGTCAGTGATCCTCAGGTGCTGGAGAAGATGGCCCGGGCCGTGGCTCCCAGGATAAATAAGGGCGAGGATGTGGCCGCCTTTGCCGATCTGTTAAGGGGTGAAATGCCCGATATAACCGAAGCCGAAGCCCTTGAAATTTTAAACCTTCCCGATACACCCAGGGTATTGCAACGCTTTGTCCAAAAAGCATCCGTCCCCGGTCATTTAAGTCCGGAATCCTTTAAGCAGATTATGAAGGAGATTCAGAAGGAAGAGGGCGTAAAGGGTCCCGCGCTGTGGAAACCCGTGCGCGTGGCCATAACCTCGGGCACTGCCGGCCCGGACCTGCCGTTGGTAATCGATATCCTCGGCCGGGAAAAGGTTGTGGCCATGGTAAGGCATGTTCTTGAAAAATACTGCAACTCTTAATCACGGTGAGTTTAACGATGGCTACGGAAAATACAACACAGCAAAACAATTTTATACGAACGATTATCGACGAACATAATGCCAGTAACCGTTTTGGCGGACGGGTGCAACTACGCTTTCCCCCGGAACCCAACGGCTATCTGCATATCGGACATGTAAAATCCATATGTCTGAATTTCGGATTGGCCAGGGATTATAACGGCAAGTGCAATCTGCGATTTGATGACACCAATCCCGTTAAGGAAGAAGATGAATATGTGCGGGCCATTAAGGAAGATATTAAATGGCTCGGTTTTGACTGGGGGGAAACGGAGTTTTATGCCTCGGATTACTTTGACACGCTCTACGAATATGCGCAAAAGCTGGTAGGGAAGGGCCTGGCCTATGTGGACGATCTCTCATCCGAGGAGATCCGCGCCTATCGCGGCACCTTAAAGGAGCCGGGAAAGAACAGTCCCTGGCGGGAGCGCTCCGTGGAAGAAAACCTTGATCTGCTGGAACGCATGAAACGGGGGGAATTTCCCGACGGAACAAAGGTATTGCGGGCCAAGATCGATATGAGCTCACCCAATATGAATATGCGCGATCCGGTCATGTACCGCATTCTGCATGCCCGTCATCACCGCACGGGCGACAAATGGTGCATCTATCCCATGTACGACTGGGCTCACGGCCAGTCCGATTCCATCGAGGGGGTTACGCACTCCATCTGCACCCTGGAGTTTGAAGATCACCGCCCTTTATATGAATGGTTTTTGGAAAAGCTTGAAATCCACAAACCGCAACAAATAGAATTTGCCCGCCTTAACCTGAGCTATACGTTGATGAGCAAGCGTAAGCTTTT
Organism: Calditrichia bacterium; assembly: GCA_027006055.1. Classification (GTDB taxonomy): domain Bacteria; phylum Calditrichota; class Calditrichia; order Calditrichales; family J004; genus J004. The sequence goes on from JALTKX010000241.1 coordinate 35,015, forward strand.
AAAACTGGTCAATGAAGGCATCGTCGACGGCTGGGATGACCCGCGCATGCCCACGATTGCCGGTATGCGCCGCCGCGGAGTTAGTCCGGCCGCCCTGCGTAATTTTAGCGAGGGCGTCGGCGTGGCCAAAAGCAACAGCGTGGTTGACGTGGCTCAGTTCGATTTTGCCGTCCGCGAGGATTTGAATAAAACCGCCCTGAGGGCCATGGCCGTTCTTGACCCCATTCGGCTGGTTATTGAGGATTATCCCGAAGGCAAAACGGAATGGCTGGAAGGGGTAAACAACCCCGAGGATGAAAGCGCCGGTAAGCGAAAAATACCTTTTGAACGGGAGCTTTATATCGAGCGTGATGATTTTATGATCGATCCGCCCAAAAAATACTTCCGTTTGGCCCCGGGCAGGGAGGTACGCCTTAAACACGCCTATTATGTCACTTGCACCCGCTATGAAACCGACGACGAGGGCAAGGTGACCACGGTTTACGCCAGCCATGACCCCGAAACGCGGGGCGGCTGGTCTGACGACGGGCGCAAGGTAAAGGGCACGCTGCATTGGGTGGCTGTTAACCATGCCGTGGAGGCCGAGGTGCGTTTGTATGAGCATCTGTTTACCGAGGCCAACCCATCCGCCGCCAGGGATGATGAAAGCTTTTACGCCATCATAAATAAGGAGTCGCTTAAGGTGCTGCCCCGGGTGAAAATTGAGCCCGCCATTGCCGATTGCGCTCCGGGTACCCGTTTTCAATTTTTACGACAGGGCTATTTCTGCGCCGATCTAAAGGATCACACGGCCGGACGTCCGGTATTTAACCGCACCACTTCCCTGAGGGACAGTTGGGCGAAAATAAAAAAGAAAAGCTGATGCATATTATCGTTTTACTGGGCGGTGATTCCCCCGAGCGCGAGGTGTCGCTCTCATCGGGACAAAATATCGTCAGCGCCCTGCGGGAAAACGGCCACAGGGTAACGCCGCTCGATCCGGGAAAGGATCCCCTGCGTGTTCTGGAAACTATTTATGAGGCTATCCGCAAGGAAAAACCCGATGTGGTCTTTAACGCCCTGCACGGCGGAAGGGGAGAGAATGGCATCATCCAGGGCCTTTTGGAAATGATGCATATTCCCTTTACCGGCTCCGGCGCCGAGGCCAGCATGCTGGCCATGGATAAGGTGGTCAGCAAACTATTGGTGGGCGGCGACGACATCATCACGCCGGCGTTTATGGAGATAAGAGCACACGACTTCTCCGATGTACGGGAGCGTCTGGGGCTGCCTTTTATCGTAAAACCGGTGGACGGCGGTTCTTCCCTGGGATTTCATATCATCGAGCGGGAAAGCGATTTTAGGCCTTCGCTGGAAGACGCGCGGAAATATGGCAAAATGATACTTGCCGAACAATACATTGCCGGGGCGGAAATAGCCGCCGGGGTTTTAAAGGGCGAGGCGCTGCCTTTGGTGCACATCATCCCCTCGCACAGGGTGTATGACTATACCTGTAAATATACCGAAGGCATGAGCCGCTATGTGGTGCCCGCCGATATCGACGACGCGCTGACCCGGCGCATACAACAGATCGCCCTGAAGGTTTACCGCGTTTTAAGACTGAAAAACTATGCCCGCATAGATTTTTTGCTTGGTAATAAAGATACCCCTTATTTTATCGAGGCCAATACGTTGCCCGGCATGACGTCGACCAGCCTGTTGCCCAAGGCCGCCGGGGCCGACGGCATAACATTTAAAGCTTTACTTGAAATTATCATTCAGGACGCCGTGGACAGTTATGGAAATTAAAGAAAACAATCTGACACTCTACAACAGCCTTTCGCGCAAAAAGGAACGGTTCGAACCCCTGCATCCCGGATTCGTGGGCATCTATGTCTGCGGGCCCACGGTATATGGAGATTCCCATCTGGGGCATGCCAAAAGCTATATCAGCTTTGACGTCATCGTGCGCTATTTTCGCTATCTGGGTTATAAGGTACGCTATGTGCAAAATATCACCGATGTGGGACATCTGCAAAGCGACGCCGATGAAGGGGATGACAAGATTCAGGTGCAGGCCCGCCTGGAGCGGCTGGAACCCATGGAGGTGGTGGAACGCTATACCCGCTCTTATTTTGAGGATATGGATGCTTTGAACGTTTTGCGTCCCGATATATCCCCGCGGGCTTCCGGCCATATTCCCGAACAGATCGAGATGGCCGAGACCCTGATAAAGAAGGGCTTTGCCTATGAGGTGGACGGTAATGTTTACTTTTCGGTGGAAAAATACCCCGAATACGGTAAGCTGTCGGGCCGGAGCCTGGACGATATAAAATCCGGCACGCGGGTCAATGTGGCCGGAGACAAAAAGCATCCCGCCGATTTTGCCCTGTGGAAAAAAGCCGACCCCGATCACATCATGAAATGGAACAGTCCCTGGGGCAGCGGTTACCCCGGATGGCACCTGGAGTGCTCCTGCATGTCTTCCAAATATCTCGGTGAAACTTTTGATATTCATGGCGGTGGCATGGAAAACAAATTTCCGCATCATGAATGCGAAATTGCCCAAAGCGAGGCCGCCAATGAAAAACCGTTCGCCCGCTACTGGCTGCACAACAACATGGTGACGGTGGACGGCGTCAAGATGGGCAAGTCCCTGGGCAACTTCATCACCCTCAAGGATGCTTTCGGGAAAAACAGCCCCATGGAAATACGCTTTTTCATTTTGGGCAGTCATTACCGTTCCACCCTTGATTTTAGCGAGGAGGCGTTGCATGGCGCCGCCAGCGGCTGGCGTAAGATTCAATCTTTTTCCGAACGGCTGAAACGTGTCAAAGGCCGGGAAGGAACAGGGGAAGGGGAACTCACCGTCTTAACCCGGCAATACATTCAGGCCTTTCGCCAAAGCATGGATGATGATTTTAACACCCCCCGGGCTATTGCTGCCACCTTTGATTATATCCGTCAGGCGACGCCTGTTCTGGAAAAAGGCGGGGTCGGTGCCGGAGAGCTGGATCATGCCCGTGAAACTTTTACGACATTTACCGCCGATATTCTGGGACTTAAAGCGGAAACCAACACCCTGGAAAATTCCGACAATCACTTTGAGGAGGTCATGCAACTGATTCTTCAACTGCGCGACCGGATGCGCAAGGAGAAGAACTGGGAAACGGCCGACTTTATCCGTGACGAACTGGCCAGGCAGGGCATTGTTATAAAAGACACCCCCCGGGGTACGGTGTGGGAGTATAAATAGGGACGCCGTGCCGCAACCCGGCAAGGGACATGTATAACTTCGACAACGTCAAGCCGCGATGCTATGCGAAGGCCCGGCCGCACAGGCCAACGCCCGTTCCCGTGCTGCTGCCTTTCTGCCATCTCTCCCAATTCCGAGCAGGTCAATTTTAGATAATAAAGAAATAAGATATATTCATTGCGATGAAATCCGTTTTTGCCTATGCTTTACAAGTTATATAAAACTCCCTTTAATACAATGCCAGGCATTTAAGGAAAGGATATTATGATTAAAAGTTTCATTGGATTATCAGTCATATCTATTATTGTTTATTTTATTTTTGTGTATATGGATGCACCAAAAGTATATCTGTTTTTATTTTTAGCTATTGCGGGTATAATTAGAATTTCAATTTTATTATCTAAAAAAACTTTTACTAATTTTAAGATTTTAGAAATAGAAAAAAATGTTTTCGAAAAAATTTATCATGACTTACCATTTGAAATAAAAGCCATAGAAAAACTTGATTTTTTTCTTTTTGATAAATTTAAAATCAAATCCACAAGGATAGATACTGTTG
>JALTKX010000242.1 GCA_027006055.1 Calditrichia bacterium
TTCTGTTCGCGGGTGGCCCGGGCGGCCATCAGCGCCGCTTCGCTGGCTTCAAGATCCGCCGGGGAGATCAGTTGCTGTTCAAACAGCATTTTGTTGCGGTTATAATCGCTTTGGGCTTTTTTTTCATTGGCCAGGGCGCCCAGCAGGGCGGACTCCGCCCGCTTTAGCGCCGCCGCGTATTGCTCGCTGTCCAGCCGTACCAGCAGTTGACCCTTTTTTACCCGCTGGCCTTCCTTGGCGTAAATATTCAGTATTTTACCGGAAACATTGGCGCTGATATTTACCTCCATGGCCGGTTTTATACGTCCCGATCCGGTGACTTTTTTGATGACCGTACCCCGTGTTGCCTTTTCAATGGTTACCGGCGTCCCTATTTCTTTTTGCAATAGATTCAGGGCCATGACCGCTCCCACCAGTATAATAAAAGCGGCGATTATGAGATACTTCTTCATCCGTTTGTCCTCCGTCTGAGACGGTTTATTGTTGAGCCATTATTTTTTGCTCGATCACACCCAGTTCCGCATCCAGCTTGGAGAGGGTAATCATGGCGTTGTATTGCGCGGAGATCAGCGTCTCCTCGGCGCGGGTCAGCTTAACCTGGGCTTCGCGCACATCCAGCGAAGTGCCGGAACCGATCTGATAGCGTTCCTGGGCCAGGCGCAGCTCCTCCCTGGCCGCGGCCAGGTTTTCGCGGTTGATGCCGATGATCTCCACATAGGAGTTATAGTTTTCATATAACTGATGGATATTGGATTCCAACTGCCGTTTGTAGGCCAGAAAATTCTCCCGGGCCGTCTTTTCGGCGATCTTGGACTTCTCAATGGAAACATAGTCGTTCAGGCCGTTGAAAATATTCCAGCTTAAACGTAAGCCATAGGAAAGACGATAGTTTTGATCCAGGTTAGTATAAATTTTTTCAAAGTTTTCATGAAAACGGCTGTAGCTGACATAAAGTGAAAACTGCGGCCAGAGCAATCCGTAGGAAAGGGAAGTGCCAAGCTCCCGGGACTTGATATTAAGTTCATTCTTTTTAAGCAGGGGTTGATTCTCCCGGGAGGTGCTGATCAGTTCTTCGGTGCCCGGCAGGCTCTCGATCACTTCATCCACGGAGGCAATTTTAAGCGGCGTGGCCGGATTGCGACCCATCAGGATGTTCAGGTTGCGCCGGGCATCCTCTACCGTATTCTTTTGAGTCAGTAGATTGATGCGGTCATTTCCCAGGTTCACCTTGGTCTGGTACACATCCAGTTTGGCCTTGGAGCCCAGCTCATACATCTTCTGCGTGCGATCCAACTGCTCCTGGCTGCGTTCCACGGCCACCTGGTATACATCATAAAGCTTTTCCTGCTTAAGCAGGTTCAGATAGGCTTCTTCAATATCGCGAATCAGATATTGACGGTCGCTTTCGTACTGCCTTAGGGCCGCTTTTTGATCCGTTTTGGATTTGCGTATCTGGTTCCACCAGATACCGCCGTCTACCAAAGTCTGACTGATATTTAAGGAAGCCGAACTGGAGGATCGGTTTGAGGCCGGGTTTTTACGGACTTTCTGTTCATAGACAACATTACCAAGACTATCGATGCCCACGGGGGAGATATCCAGAAATTCAGAAGCGCCGTCCTCGCGCTCGCCCCGATCGACAGTAGCGGAAATAGTGGGCAGAATACCGCGCAGGCTTCCGGTTATATCAAAGTCCGCGGTCTCCACGTTATTGCGCGAGATATTGACATTACTGTTGTTCTCAAGACCGATAGCCACGCATTCCTGCAGGGTAAGCACTTGCGCGGTTACGGTGCCCATGGATAGTAAGAGGATGACAAAAAAGACAATCCGTTTCATGTTCTCTCCTGAAATTAAAAATTAAATAATTGTCCCAAACCAATGATTATAAAGGTAAACACTACATACAGGCTGATGATGGTGCCATAGCTTTTGCCTTTGGAAAATTTGTATACCACTCCAAAGGCGATACTGAAAACGATGATCTTCCAGATGGAAAAAATATCCACGGCATTAGCCAGCTTAAAAAGCATGGTTTTGGAATCGGCCGGGTCCATAAGCAGGGCCAGGCTGGTATAAACCTCGTAACTGTGTTTGATGACGATAAGCGGCAGCTTGATAAGGGCTTCCACCACGCCGATCATTCCCGCCCAGGCGGAAACGGAAAAAAGGGTTTTAAAATCGGCATTCCCGCCAAAGGCAAAATTACCAAACAGCATAAATACCGCCGCCAGGAAAGCGGGAACGAGAAAAACGCTGACCACCACACCGATGGAGGGCATGATGAGGGTCATAAAAACACCGGGATCCTCAAGCCGCTCCAGGGCGGCATCCTTTTGCTCTTCCGTAAACCTGTCGGATTCCAGAATATTTTTCTTCTGCATTTCAATGCTGATATCCTGGGTATAGTAGACAAAGGACAGGCTGACGATCAGCGATAGTAAAATCGGAAAAAGCCAGTTGGGATAAGCCTTGATGTTTTCAAAAGCGGTGGTGGGTTCCGTAAGAACCTTGGTGGCCAATACGGCCGGACTTAAAGGCTCGGGGGCCTTGTTCTCGGTATTTTGTTCCATGTTGCTCTCCTGTGATGGTTGCTATGGACGTGATGATCATACGAAAGTTGCATTCCCTTTTAAAAGGGATACACATTTTGTTGTCATGGGAATATACGATATACACACGGGCGCAAAAAATATTCGGTTTCGGGACGGGTGAATGGCAAGAACCTCCGCTCAGGGGGTTGGGCCCGCGCCACGTCGTATCAGCTCAAGGTAAAAATTGCAGGCTTCTTTGATATCGCTCAGGGGGATGCTTTCATTGATACCGTGGAAACGTTTTACCGAACGGGGATTCAGGCGAATGGGGGAAAAACGGTATACATCATCGCTGACGGCATAGTAATAGCGGCCGTCGGTACCGCCGATAACCAGGTTGGGCGCAACGGGCGGGTTATGATAAACCGCCTTTATAGCGGTGGCGATGGTTTTAAATCCGGCGCCGGTCACGGATGAGACGGGGGAG